>JBGSVU010000250.1:0-1500 GCA_041752775.1 Pirellulaceae bacterium
CGTCCCGCCGCCACTGGCCGGTAGCGCATGTCCGGCCGTTTCTCATAAACCGACACGCGGTGCCCCCGCCGGCCGAGCATCACACCCAGCAGTGACCCGACCAGCCCACCGCCAGCGATCACAATCCGTTTACTGTCTGTCATTGACGACTTCCATTCCCAGGACTTTTGCCAGACAAATCACGAATCCGGCCACATCTGAAAAACTGTTGTACAACGGAACGGGTGCCGCCCGAATGACATTGGGCTCGCGCCAGTCGGTTTCCATGCCCGCAGCATCGAGTGCGGCTTTAACTTCGCGGCCAGACAGCCCGGACGAGGCCACTTTCATCGAAACCTGGCATCCACGCGGCTCGGGCGTGATGATTTCGACGGCGCCGGCAAGATATTCTTTGAGCAACTCCACCAGAAAACCTGTCAGCCGCGCCGATTTCGCGACCAGCGGCTCCATTCCCCCCGCCCGCGCAAAAACATCCAGCGAAGCCCGAATGGCGGCCAGTGACAGAATCGGTGGATTGCTCAACTGCCATCCTTCTGCCGTCGGAATCGGCCGGAACTCGTTCTCCATCCGGAACCTCGACGATTTGTCGTGCCCCCACCACCCGGCCAGTCGTGGCAAATCGGTCCGCGCCACATGCCGCAGGTGAATAAAACATCCGCCCGTCGAACCCGGCCCGCTGTTGAGGTATTTGTAGGAACACCAGACCGCAAAATCGGGACCCCATTCATGCAGCTGCAACTGCAGGTTGCCAGCCGCATGAGCCAGGTCAAACCCGACCGGAACCCCGTTTTGTCGGGCTGTCCGGGTCAGTTCGGGAATGTCAAACACCTGTCCTGTGTAATACTGCACGCCGGGCAGGACAATCATCGCCAGCTGGTCGGCGTTGCGTTCAATCTGTTCACAGATGGCGTCCGTTTCCAGATGTTCGCACCCTGGTTCCGGATGCAGCACCACCAGGTCGGTTTCCGGGTGCAAGCCGTGCCAGCGCAGCTGGGACTCCAGCGCATAATGGTCGGAGGGAAACGCATGGCCTTCGACCATGATCCTGCGACGTTTGCCATCCGGCCGATAGAAAGTCGCCAGCATCAAATGCAAATTGGTCGTCAGCGAATTCATCATCACGACTTCTTCGTCGAGTGCGCCGACCAGCCGCGCCATCGGCGCGGTCAGAAACTCGTGATAGGGCATCCAGGGAAAATCACCGCTGAAATGTCCCCGCACGCCGTCACGCTGCCACCGCTCCAGCATCTCGCCAACGCAGGCCGTCGTCCCGCGGGGCTGAAGTCCCAGCGAGTTGCCAACCAGATAAACCAGCGGCTGCCCCGATTCATCCACCGGCATGTAAAACTCGTCGCGAAACGACCGCAGCGAATCCTCCGCATCCAGAAATTCAGCGCGGGATCGAATGGAATCCGCATTCATCGGCAACCTTCCAGGGGAAACCAGACCGGTCGCGAGGGCGCTGCGTCCGCTGCGAGGGGAGCGACCTGAATGTCGATC
>JBGSVU010000251.1:0-7968 GCA_041752775.1 Pirellulaceae bacterium
CCGCTGCAATCGACCATGGTGCCCATGCAATCCTGGCCGCCACGATTTTTCATGACCGGGAAATGACGGTCCGGTCCGCCAGGCAGGAATTGCTCAAACTGGGGTACAGGGTGCGACCATGATCTGGACAAGGTTTGAATTGCCTGAATCGGGACCGGACGGTGACAGGATTTCGGCCATGGCCGACGATGCCATGGCCGCTGCGATCTGGGGCGGTTTGGTGCTGGTGCCGCATAACGACTCTGTTCTGGAAGATCTGGAATCGCTGGTGATCCGGATCGGCGGTCGGTGCCGGATCGCCGCCGATTTGCGGAAAACTTTTTCGGAGACACGTTGTGCGATCGCAATTCTGAATGCAGGGGCTGAACGGGTTTTGTTGCCAGCCGCGACAAACGGGGATGCTGGCGAAGTGCTGGATGCGGGAAGATTCTGGACAGGTGGCGAAAGTGACCGGATGACCGCGAACATCGGGTCGGACACCGAATTGGTTCCTGTTGTGCACAGCACGTCCGCAGTTCGTGAAATTTCCGGGATTTTGAAATCGGAACGAAATGTTGTCTGGTCAGGCGCTGCGGACCATCCCGGCCTGATTGAAGCCTTCTGGAACTCGCTGAAAATCGACTCGCCCGATGGACTGGTTCCGACCCTGGTGGTGGACCAGCTGGGAACGGCTCTGGGCCTGGCATGGAGCAGCCGGGAGAGTTTCACGGATGCCGTCGCCAACCGCCGCGGATGCTATTGGTCGCGATCCCGTCAGGAATTGTGGATCAAGGGCAGGACCAGTGGCAGCGAGCAGCGTCTGGTGTCGGTCGGAACCGATTGTGACCGCGACACGCTGCGTTTCGTCGTCGATCAGGGCGGGAGTGGATTTTGCCACGAGGGAAGCTGGGGGTGTTTTGGCGAAGATCGCAGTTTGAGTGAAATCGAACGGCACGTAACGGCGCGGATTACCGGTGACGATGCGCAGTCATTTTCACGCAGGCTGGTCAACGATCCGGACAAGTTGCGGGAAAAACTGCTGGAAGAAGCCGGTGAATTGTCGGCGGCCACCAGCCGCGAAGAAGCGATTTGGGAAATGGCCGACGTTCTTTATTTTGCCCTGTTGGCGCTGCGGAAGCAGGGAGGCAATCTGGCCGACGTCCGTACCGAGCTGGCCCGCCGGATGCACCGCGTCGAACGTCGCACAGAAAAAAAACTGGACGCGAATGGAACGCAGACTCCCCCGGGAATCAACTGAGGAAAGAAATCCTGATGCTGGAACCTGTTTCACTGGACGACCTCGACCTTTTTTGCACCGACAGTCTGCTGGACGGCGAAACCCTTCGCCGCGCAGCGGAAATCGTGGAAGCAGTCCGCGGTCGTGGTGCTGCGGCCCTGCGAGGCTATGTTGAGGAGCTGGACGGGGGAGCGGCGGATCAGCCGTTGCTGCTGGGCAAAGAAGAGCTCCGCGAGGCCTACGATCAACTTGAGGGTTCGACCCGGGAGTTGCTGTGCCGGGTTCACCAGCGAATTTCCGGTTTTGCCAGGCGGCAACTGGAATGCATCAGGCCGCTTGATACAACCGTTCCCGGCGGACGTGCGGGGCACAGAATCGTTCCGGTTGGCAGGGCTGGATGCTACGTACCGGGCGGGCGTTATCCACTGCCCAGTTCGGCGCTGATGACGGTGACTGCAGCGCGTGTGGCCGGGTGTGAACACGTTGTGATGGCCTGCCCGCAGCGGCATCCCGTGATTCTGGCTGCGGGCCATGTCGCCGGGGCAGACCAGATGTTATGGGCGGGCGGCGCTCATGCCGTTGCGGCGCTGGCTTTCGGGATCGACGGATTGCCGCCGCGCGATGTGGTGGTCGGTCCGGGAAACCGCTGGGTCACGGCTGCGAAAAAAATTGTGGTGGGCACGGTGGGGATCGACATGCTGGCTGGTCCCAGCGAACTGGTGGTGCTGGCCGATGATTCCTGCGACGCGGAACTGGCTGCGGCAGACCTGCTGGCCCAGGCCGAACATGACGACGACGCGCGTCCGATTCTGGTGACGCACTGCAGGGAAGTAATTGATGCGGTGAATGCGCGGATTGCAGTCCTGTTGGCGGAGCTGCCGACTCATGTAACGGCCCGGCGGGCCCTCGGAGTCGGCGGATTTGTGCTGACACGATCGCTGGATGAATCGGTTTCTGTCTGTAACCGGATTGCGCCTGAACATCTGGCGCTGTTTTGCCGGGATGCGGAATCGGTTCATCGGAGGATCGTGGCTGCGGGAACAGTGTTTGTGGGCAGTGCATCGGCAGAAGTGTTCGGCGACTACGGCATCGGTCCGAATCACACGTTGCCAACGGGAGGGACCGCGCGTTTTGCGTCAGGGTTAAGCGTCATGAGTTTTCTGAGACTGCAAACCTGGCTTCAGCTGGATTCTCCGGTTCCCGCTGAAATCGTCGGGGACACAGCCGCGATGGCCGAACTGGAAGGATTGTCCGCCCACCGCGCCGCCAGTCTGAAGCGCATCCGCTGAGCCCTGAACGGGCCTACCATCTTCCGGCCAGATCCGGGAGGGTCTGCAACGAAAACCCGGCGATCGAATTCAAAAGCTGCCTGGGATATCGATCGAAGGTTTGGGGTTTTTCTTTGGCCACTGGACAAGTCTGGAGTGTCGGGTTTGCCCCGTCAATTTTCATGGGTTTTACCGGGTTGCACAGAAAAAAGGCGTGATGATAAAGGAGCCAAAGCCCAGTGGTAACTGGAACGGTTAAAAGCAGTCGGGGATCAGATGGCTGGACCAGGCTGTTTCCACCTGTTCCCACAAATGTTCCCACCCCCAAAATTCTTAAGCATTTTTTCCATCTCCCCCTTGCAAAAGGAGAGCCGGCGAATCAGACTTGATTGATCGTTCAACCAATCGGGTGAAGTTGTGTCAGAAACCGGAAATACAAGGGAGAAACTGGTCGCCACGGCCTTTGAACTGTTTCACAAACAGGGGTTCTCGGCGACCGGTGTGTCCCAAATTCTTCGCACAGCCGAAGTCAACAGCGGCAGCCTCTACCACTTTTTCCCGACCAAAGAAGACCTGCTGATCGCCGTCCTGGAATGGTGCAAAGCCAACCTGTGGCCGGAGTTGATTCAGCCCGTGTTCGACCGCGTCACCGACCCGATCGAACGCGTTTTTGGGGTGCTCGATGGCTATCGGCAGATGCTGATCCTGACCGAATGTTCGCAGGGATGCCCGATCGGCAACCTGGCCCTGGAAATGGCGGACACGCACCCGAAAGTCCGGACGCTTCTGGCCGACAATTTTACCGGTTGGGCGCGGGCCATTGAACAGTGCCTGGATGACGTCGCGGACCGGTTGCCGGAGCACGTGGATCGCCGCAGCCTCTCACTGTTCGTCCTGACAACGATGGAGGGTGCGGTGATGCTGGCGCGGACTTACAAATCGCTCGACGCCTACGACACGGCCGTGACCCAGTTGCGGGATTACATCGATCGCATTCTCGCCGATGGAGCCGACTGGGCTGCTCCGCAAAATAACTGAGAGCCCGAACAACAGCTTGAAATCAAACAGGAAACCGCTCATGCCCACCCCAACCCGTTCACCGATGACTGGCATTCAATCCTTCTCAATGACGTACCTTTCGATTCCAGCGATGATGATTGTCGCGCTGTTTGCCCCAACGGCGATTGCCGTTCAGGTCGATGCAACCACTGAAAAAGATACGACCCAGCTGACCAGCCTGCTTTACCAGTCGTCGATCTCTGCCGCCGAAAAGGCAATGCGGTTCCACGAGTTGCGCGAAGCCCGCAAATGGCTCGATCACGCGCCGGAAAAACTGCGTGGCTGGGAATGGGAGTTTTTGAATGCCCGATGCGATGAATCGTTGAGTTCCTTTCCCGTCGAACAGAAAAACATCACAGCGCTGGACGTTTCGGCGGACGGCAAACGGGTTGCCCTCGCCACAGCAGACGGCAGCGTCACGCTATATAGCCTTCCCGGCTTCACCGACCCGACACAAATCGGCGGGCACAGGGAAGCAGTTTACTCGGTAGTGTTTTCTGAAGACGCGTCGCGGCTGGTTACGGTTTCCCGCGATGTCACCTCGCGGGTCTGGGACGTGGAAACCGGCCGTGAGATATCGCAGATCCGTCTCGACAACCCGGGCGTTGCCGAAGCCTGTTTTTCTCCTTCGGGAAAGCACGTCGCCACCTGCTCATGGATGATGACCAGCGAAAATGGCGAGCGACAGGTCCATGGCACCGTATGGGTCTGGAACGCCGAGACCGGAGAAATTGATGCCAAACAGCGGGTGGGCGTGAAACCACTTGATTCGATTCAATGGTCAGACGATGGCTCAAAAATCGTCGTAGGCTCGTGGGACGGACTGGTTCACGTGCTTGATTCCCGCGCCAACCTGTTAAAGACGTTGACCGTGCCAGTCGAGGGCGCCTACACCGCAGTGATCTCGGTGGCGATCAGTGACGACGGCATGTACATTGCGGCGGGTTCGAAGGACCGAAACGCGTACGTCTGGCTCGCGGACAGCGGCGATCTGGTGGCAACCATGCGTGGCCACGATGGAGATGTGACCTCGCTCAGGTTCATCGCCGGTGGGCAACATCTGGTTACGGCCAGCGTTGATGGCACGTGCCGGATCTGGGCCACGGAATCGGGGAAATCCCTGCAGGTGTTGCACGGCCACGCTGGCAGTGTGACCGCGATCGATGTTGTCGGCAGCGGCCGGCAAATGGTCAGCATGGGTCGCGACCAGCAGATTCGGTTGTGGGACCTGAAGGCGACGTATGGCGCGCAAACAGCGTTTCGCATTCAGCCCGACGGCACTTATACGACCACTTTTTCGGCTGATGGCAGTCGATTGTTTATCGCGTGTTACGACGGTCATGTACGGGTGGTCGATTCGAAAAACGGTGCAGCGCTCGCCGACTGGATCGCACACGATGGCAGCTGCAATTCGCTGGCACTCAGCCATGATGGATCCCGGTTGCTGACCTGCTCCTGGGACAAAACAGCCAAAGTCTGGAACACGGCCGACAACCGGCTGGCGATGACGATCGACGCCGCGGCGGGCATCTATGACTGTGCCATTTCACCAGACGGATCAACCGCGGCATTGTGTATCGGCAACAAACTGCAGCTCTGGAATCTGGAGACGGGTGAAAAAACGGGCGAGTGCGAGGGGCACAAAGAGAATCTCAGTGAAGTCGCCTTTGCACCCGATGGCAGGACGGTCGCAACTGCGGCCAGCGGCGAACAGGCGCGAATCTGGAATGCAGCGACCTGTGAGCTCGTTGCGACACCAGGGACTGCATCCGATGCGGCCTCCAGCGTCCTTTTTTCCCATGACGGACTGGCGATCGCCACAGGCCACCGGGGAGTGGTGAATATCTGGGACTGTGGCAGCTACACCCACAAACAAACGATTCCCATTGGCGACAGCCCGGTCAGTCAACTTTCCTTTTCCGCCGATGACACTCGCCTCGCCATCGCGTCGGACGCAGTTTACCTGATCGATCCACAGCAGGGGGTTTCGCTGTTGCGCTTCCAGCCCAACGTCGATGACATTTACTTTCTGGCCTTCAGCCCCGACGGATCGCGACTGGCCACCTGTACGACCAGCGGCTCGGTCACCATCAGCGAGACGGTAGCGCTGTCCAAACGATTTCCAACATCCATTTCCAGTCAGGAAAAATAAAATGAAAGTCGAATACAAATCTGATTTCCCGGTCACCGATGCTGCATGCAAAAGTTCGACGGGGCGTACGCTCAAGCAATGGTATCAGGCGCTGGACGCGCGCGGCGAGAATCTGCAGCGACGTGATACGGTGCAGTGGTTGTACGGGGAAATGCCCAGGGAAGCATGGTGGAGCACCACCGTCTGGGTTGAGTACGAACGATCAAAAGGGATCGTGAACAAAAAAGATGGCCGGATCGAAGGCTACAACATCTGCGTGACCAAAACCATCATGGCTTCGGTCGAAGAAGTCTGTTCGGCCTTCACGCAGCCTGCGGTTCTCGGAAAATGGTTTGGCACCGGAACGAAAGCCACCGTCCAGGATGGCGGGTCGTTCGAAGACAAAGACGGAAACTCTGGCAATTACCTGCGGGTGCGACCCAACAAGGATCTGCGATTCACCTGGATGGGTTCCGGTTCCGAAACGCCGACTCAGGTCGATGTGGCTTTCGCCGACAAGGGTAAGGGGAAAACAGGAATCACGCTAACCCACAACCGCATTCAAACCCGCGCCGAAGCCGACGGATTGCGCGCCGCCTGGAGCGCGGCATTTGACCGCCTGAAATTGCACCTTGAGAAAGCCAATTAAAACGCAGCGAGCCACGAGGAACCAGCTCCCGTGGCTGGCAAACGCCCGGGGCGCAAATTCGAATCTCCGGCTCTCTCAGGAGCCCGAACAATCCTCCCGGGCGTGCGATTCGGCCGACAGGGATCGGGAGACTCTTATTGGCGATCCAGCCGTTTGCGGATTATCTGCAAATGGTACGTCACATGCCCCACCAGCATGAACGCCAGCGCGCGAACCGTGACGGGATGGCCGGAGGCGATGCCCCGGTTGTCCCAGCTTGGCGGCTTCAGACGGCGCAACATCAACACGTTGGCCTGTCGACAGTATCGCAACTCATCGACCAGCGAATCTGTTGACGGAGTTATATAGTCACTATTGGCAACGTAAGGCTGCTGGTCCATACCGGGCAGGGACTGGAAGTCGCCGCAGCCAAACCGGTGCAGGCGACCGGCGAATATTCTTTCGGCATCGATCATGTGGCCGACCACCTGTTTGATCGTCCAGGTATAAGGCGGATGAAGCGTCATCGCGTCCGTTTCGGAGAGGTCCCGAAACACGGTTTGCAGTTCCTCAACCTGACTGTTTGCCAGTTCGATCACATTTCCCTCTGGCACCAGGCGAATGTAAGTGTCATAGAACTCGGCCGCCTCGTCATTGGCGGGACGTTTCGTTGCGTATTCCAGGTCTGGTTTCATTCTCTTTTCCATCCGAAACAGGTTCTGGTCCGAAGTCGGATTCAAAGCTCAAACAGGCTTCAATCCGGTTCGCTTCACGTCCACAAAAGTATCATAAAAAGCCGCTCGCGCCGCGCCAGCCGGTTGGAGCCGGCTGGTTCTCCGGGAGTCAATACATTGCCCCGGGCTTGCCGCCCCGGTTGCGTTGCCAAAACCAGCCCGCGGCATCCAGGCCACTCCGGGGCTTTCCCGCTGTGCGACGCGACAGTCAGCTGCGATGCGACCGCGATCGCAAAATACCGTGACCCGATCGTCCGTGAACAGTCCCGGCAATTGCGAATCCGGCGTTCGGCAGACTTTTTGATGGTTTTTTCCTGTTGGAGGACCCCTGCCCGAAGCTCGAATGCGAGCCCGGTTTTCCAGAAACCACTCTTGCCGGAACGGACTTCTGACTTTCATTGCCGTCCCTCCCGAAGTATGATCGCACCGTGCCGTATCAAATCGAGGATGTTGCCAATTCCAGACTTTTTTTTCAATGGGAGGTCATCGTGGACCGGGTTTGTCATTTTGAAGTTCCGTATTCCGACAAGGCGCGAATGGAGAAGTTTTACTCGGGCGTGTTTGGATGGCAGTTCATGCCCGCTCCCGGAGAAATGCCCTACACGTTCGTGATCACAACGGAACTGGACGAAACCTACATGCCGAAACGGGCGGGTGGGATCAATGGCGGCAGCTACCCGCGCGGCGAAGGCGGCGGTACGGCCAGCCCGGTGATCGTCATCGAAGTTGAGTCCTGCGAACAGCGTATCAAAGATGTCGTCGATGCCGGAGGTCAGCTGGTTCTGGGACCCAATACCGTAGGCGACATGGGCGTCTACGCCCAGGTCAAGGATTGTGAAGAAAACGTCATTGGACTTTGGCAGCCCCTGCACAAATAAGTCCAGAATACAGTAGCACGGCAGTAAAAGTAGCACGGTGGTCCCCCGCCGTGT
>JBGSVU010000252.1:0-1630 GCA_041752775.1 Pirellulaceae bacterium
CAATCTGTTTTTTTCACCAGCCAGTATTTCATCGGCTTTGTCCATGATCCTGCGCGGCGCAGAAAGGGAAACAGCGGACGAAATCAAGTCGACGCTCGGCGTTCAACTCGACGAAGAAAAACATCATGCGGCCAGCGGCGAACTGGTTCGGTTACTCAACATCCACGGGAAAGGCTACGAGCTGCGTTTGGCCAACCGGCTGTGGGGCCAGCAGGACCTGAACTTTCACGACGAATTTCTTGCCGCACTGCTTGAGCACTATCGCGCGCCTTTGGGCCAGGTCGATTTTGCCGGCGACCTGGAAAACAGCCGCAGACAGGTCAATGTCTGGGTTGAACAGCAAACCGGAAACCGCATTCGCGACTTGTTCCAGGCCGGGATTCTCGACAACGACACGCGACTGGTGCTGGTCAACGCGATCTGGTTCAAAGCCGACTGGTTGCACCCGTTCGACAAGGCCGCCACGCAGGATGATACGTTTCGAACGGGAGCCGAGGAAGAAATCCAGGTTCCCATGATGCGGCGGACGGACGAAATGCTGTATGGGGAGACGGCGGACGCCAAAATCCTGCGGTTGCCGTATGCCAGTCAGGACTTGACGATGACCGTTGTTCTGCCAGCGACCCCGGGATCGGTCGGCGAAGTGGAAAAGAGCTGGCTGAGTCCGGACTCGCCCATGGCTTCAGTCCAGCTGGCGCGTCGCGAAGTGCAACTGCTTTTGCCCCGCTTTAAAGTTGAATCGAAATTCCGGCTCGACGGCGTGTTGAAAAAGATGGGCCTTGAGCGGGCTTTTACGGAGAGCGCCCAATTCGGCCGAATGACTTCAGAAGAAACACTGGCGATCGCTGCGGTGGTGCACAAAGCTTTTGTGGAAGTCAACGAAGAGGGCACGGAAGCTGCCGCTGCCACCGGGATCGGCATGAAAACGACGGCGGCCCCGGCGAGTGAACCGGTGCCGTTTCATGTCGACCAGCCGTTTCTGTTTTTCATTCGCCATGAACCGAGCGGGGCCATTCTGTTCGCGGGTCGCGTAGTCAATCCGCTCGATCCATGAACGTGAAACCCAAAACCACTGCCGGTGCTGTCGTCCAGTTATTTACCTTCAGTCGCTGGCATCTCGTCATTTCTGGCATGGCGACCGCGTTTGCATTGGCGGGCTGGTTTGTCCCGGAGTTTTACGACTGGACGGGTGCGGATCAAAGCCGCCCGGCGCCTGTGGTCGGCTGGATTGCACTGGCGCTGGTGACCAGTGATCTGCTTGTGATTGCGGGGTTGACGGTCTGGCACGTTCGAAACCAGGCCAGGGACAAGCCAGGCAGCCCGCTGGCGAATGTCAAATCCGGCCGTGGCCCGACCACGCACAACCAGTTCAGTATTCGCCACCTGCTCGCGTTATTGACCAGCGTGGCACTGCTCCTGGTGCTGGGCCGCTGGATTTCGCCGATGGCAGCAGCGCTGGTGGTGTTTGCAGGGGTGGCTGCATGGGCAGTCACCGTGGCGTATCGTAATCGCGGTGCGCGGTGGTGGATTGTCTGGATTGCCTGGTTGCAGTTCGTGCCGTTCCTGTGGGTCGGGCGGGGTGCCATGGAGTCGATTCTGGGGGTGCGATCCAGCAATGCTGTGTTGTCGC
>JBGSVU010000253.1:0-5125 GCA_041752775.1 Pirellulaceae bacterium
AAATCGTCGGATGGCAAATCTTCGGATGGCGAATCGCCGGACACAATCACCCCGAAACCAGGAAAGTGACAGCCTGGTCTGTCCCCAACCCCATGCGCGCCTTCACTGACCGTTTTATTCAGCATCCTGTTCTGGCGATCGTCGTTAACCTGGCGATCGTCCTGGTGGGGTTGTTTGCCATCCGGGCCTTGCCGGTCCAGCAATATCCCAAACTCGAAAGCACCTCGGTTGTTATCACGACCTTTTACATCGGGGCCAGTGCTGAAACAGTTCGCGGATTTTTGACGACGCCGATCGAGCAGGCGGTCAGCACCATCGCCGGAGTGGATTACATTGAATCGCAGTCGACGGCGGCGGTCAGCCTGATCACGATCCGGTTGAAACTGAACCACGACAGCACCCAGGCGCTGGCCGAGATCAACGCGCGACTGCAGCAGGTTCGCCGCCAGTTGCCCGCCGGAGCCGAATCGCCCGCGGTGGAGTTGCAGCGGGCCGACCGGGCCTTTGCCTCGTTTTACATCTCCTTCACATCCGACCGTTTCGACATTCCGGCGCTGACTGACTGGTTGGCGCGCAATATCCAGCCCCAGCTGTCGACCCTGCCAGGCATCCAGCGGATTGGGGTCGAAGCTGGCCAGCAGCCCGCCATGCGGATCTGGATCTCGCCGCAGCGCCTGGGTGAACTGAATCTGACACCGGGTGATGTTTACAGTGCCCTGCAGCGCAACAACTATATCGCCGCGCTGGGCCGGCTGAAAAACGAGACCGTCCAGATTGACTTGCTGACCAATACCGACCTGCAGACGGTTGAAGAGTTTCAGGAGCTGATAGTTTCGCGGCGCAACGATGCGACGATACGGCTGAAAGATGTTGCCGAAGTCGAACTGGGTTCTGAAGAGCCGATGATGAACGCCTTTTACCAGGGAAAGAAGGCGGTTTATGTGTCGGTGTGGCCACTCCCCGGCACCAACGAGATCGAAGTCTCACACGCCCTGCAAAAAGAGCTCGAACGGTTGCGACCCGGGTTGCCGGCGCATATCGACATGCAGCTGGCTTTCAATGGCACGACCTTCATGGAGGACGCGATCCACGAAATCGGAAAAACGCTGGCCGAAACCGTGATGATCGTCGGGTTGGTCGTGTTCCTGTTTCTCGGTTCGATCCGGACCGCGATTGTTCCCCTCGTGGCGATGCCCGTGTCCCTGATCGGGGCCACGATCGCGATGCTGGCACTCGGTTTTTCGCTGAACCTGTTGACCATTCTCGCGATCGTGCTGGCGGTGGGGCTGGTGGTCGACGACGCCATTGTCGTGGTGGAAAACGTCCAGCGGCATGTGCAGAATGGTAAATCACGGCGGCAGGCGGCACTGCTCGGGGCGCGCGAGTTGCTGGGACCGATCATCGCGATGACCATCACGCTGGCGGTGGTTTACACGCCGATCGGATTTCAGGGCGGATTGACCGGGATGCTCTTTCGCGAGTTTGCTTTTACGCTGGCGGCCGCCGTGCTGGTATCCGGCATGGTCGCGGTCACGCTGTCACCGGTGATGAGCAGTTTGATGATCCACCCTTCGGGCAGCGAAGCGTGGTTGACGCGGGTGGTCAACGCGGGATTCGAATTTGTCAGGCGGGGTTACGCCTGGTTGTTGCGTGGAGCGATGGATTTGCGCTGGTCGATAGCGGTTTCCACGGTCATCGTGGCGCTGGCCGCCGTTCCGCTGTACATGTTCAGCGGCAACGAACTGGCACCGGTGGAGGACCAGAGCGGGATTGCGCTGATCCTCGAAGCGGCGCCGGATTCGACGCTGGCATCAACGTCCAAATGGACCCAGGAAATGGCCCGTGAGCTGGAGAAAATTCCGGAATACGAAAACATGTGGGGACTGGCGCAGAGCAGCAGCGGTTTCGGCGGGCTGGTCACGGTTCCGTTTGACCAGCGGGAGCGGGACACGTCGCAGATCCAGCCGGACGTGATGCAGCTGGTATCGGCAGTTCCCGGGATCAATGCGTTTCCCTTTACGTTGCCTCCGCTGCCGACGTCGGGATACTCGGGTGTCGAGATGGTTGTGAAAAGTGACAAACCGGTCGAGGAAATGGCCGACTCGATCCAGGAGATCATCGACCGGAGCATGAAGTCCGGAAAATTCATGTTCGCCAACAGCGACCTGAAACTCGATTTGCCGCTGGCCCGTGTCGATGTGGATCGCGACAAGGTCGCGGACCTCGGGATGGATCTGGCGATGATCGCCCAGGAACTGGGGGTGCTGCTGGGTGGCGGTTATGTCAACCGTTTCAATCATTTCAATCGCAGTTATGAGGTCATACCGCAGCTGGCGGCAACGGACCGGCAGTCGCTCGGTGCGATGATGGACCTGAAAATCCGCAGCCCCGGTGGCGACCTGATTCCGGTCTCCAGTTTTGCGACCATCCGGGCGGGTACGGCGCCGCGCAGCCTGACCCGATTCCAGCAGCAGAGCGCGGTCAAAATCACCGGTGAGGTTTTTCCTGGCATCACCAAGCAGGACGGGCTGGACACAATGGAGCAGATTGCCCGCGATGTGCTCGGCCCGACGGCTTCGATCGATTACGCGGGTCAGTCGCGCCAGCTGAAGGAAGAGGGATCGGCCCTGGCGGTCAGCCTGGGGTTTGCCCTGGTCATGATTTACCTCGTGCTGGCGGCGCAGTTTCATTCCTTTCGCGACCCGCTGATCGTGCTGCTCGGCTCGGTGCCGCTGGCGATCTCGGGAGCGCTGGCGCTGACCTTTCTGGGCCAGACCACGATCAACATCTATTCGCAGGTCGGGCTGATCACCCTGGTGGGGCTGGTGGCCAAAAACGGAATTCTGATCGTTGAGTTTGCCAACAGCCAGCAGCTGGAGGGAAAAACGAAATGGGAAGCAATTTACGAATCAGCCCAAACCCGTTTGCGGCCGGTGTTGATGACTTCTGCCGCCACGGTCTTTGGCCACATGCCGCTGGTTTTCGTCACGGGGCCGGGTGCCCAGGCGCGCAACAGCATTGGGATCATTCTCGTGGCCGGTATGGCCATCGGCACGTTCTTTACTCTCTTTGTGGTGCCGGCGCTGTACATCCTGATTGCAGCGCAGCACGACCATGCACCGGCCGAAGAATTACTGAACGAAGAATCACACTGATCTGCACGATTGCAGGAATGTCCAGCCGCAAACGCGGTTCCATGTCGCCCGGCGTGTTGCCGCTGCCCAGGGACGCCGCAAATGAATTCAACTCCTGACAACGGCAGAAAAAAACCGGATTTTTGCGGGTTTCCCCGGGATATTCTGCTTTTTCAGCAGGCCGCCGAATTCAGACTGTTTCCAGACCGGAGACTCGTTAACACTTTACCCCGGCATGGATTTCATACAATTCTGCCAAACCTGATGACCGGACAACGTTCAGGATCCGTCAGGTTTGAGATTGTGGCGAATTCAGGTTCGTCGATCCACGCTGAATGCTCCGTTACGGGAAATCGAATACCGGAAAACAACAGTCTGCACTTGTGATCGCCTGACCCTGGAGTTTCGCCAGAAACCGTGGAGGGTCATTGATGTATCGCAAAAATTTCCGGATTCCGCTGTTTGTTCTGCTGGTGGTGGCTACAGGCAACTTTGCCCGGGCCCAGACCGGGCGCGACACCAATTTGTGGACCTGGTCCACCGGCGCCGCCAATGACCAGGCCATCGTTCAGGTCTTCTCTGACGGTGGTTTTGGTACCGGAACGATCGTCCATGTCGATCGCGCAAGCCCGGCGGGTGACGGTTTTCAGGGGCTCTGTCTGACCGCGTGGCATGTGGTCAAATCCGACCGCGACCGGCGCGAGATCAAAGTCACCTACAAGAACGGCAAGTCGGCCAAAAACTGCATGGTCGTGGCGCATGACGAGCCGAATGACATTGCACTGATCTGGGTCTGGGTACCGGCGACGATCGTTCCCGCGCCACTGGCTGCTGCCGGAGTGGTCATGGGAGATCCGCTGGAGTTCGCCGGGTTGGGCGGTGGTTCCAAACGGGACTGTTGCCTTCGCCACTTCACCGCGGTGGCGGCGATGACCACCGGGCCGAACACGATTTTCGCCGATGCGGCGCTGTTGCCGGGCGATTCGGGGGGACCGGTTTTCAACCAGGCGGGGCAGCTGACGGGTGTGATTTCCGGTGGGTGGTTCTGGTGGGATGGCGGTGTGAAAGCCGGTAACGGCGTCGCGGTTCAGGCGACGTGGCCGGCCCGCGCCAGCAACCTCGGACCGATTGTCGCGGTGTTGGCCACTGCGGAACTGGCCTTGAAATAATCAGGAGGAAAAGGGCCGCGGGCGGGGAAGCAGCCGTTACGAGTCGATTCCCGCAGGACCGGTAACTCCCTTCGCTGCGCCCGTTATTGGGTCGCCAGTCGGCGGATGGCGAGGGCTGGACCGGTACAGCGAGTTCGGAGTAGGGTTCCCTGTTTTCCGCTGCTATAATCAGTTTTTGAAATGAGACAGGACACCCTCATGACGGGCGACGGATCCATGAATTCGGTCGGGGACGCTTTCGGGAATGCGCTGAAACCCGCTGCGCAGCCGGCGGACCAGCTGGCTCCGGCCATACAGATCGGCAACATCCGCGTCGATCCGCCGATCCTGCAGGCCCCGATGGCGGGATTCACGAATTTTGCTTTCCGCCAGATTGTTCGCGAGTTCGGCGGTGTTGGTTTGCAGGCCACCGAGATGGTGAATGCCCGGGGATTTGAATGGCTGGACCAGCAGGCAGAACATCCGGACCGGTTGTGGGGTGTGGCGGACGAAGCCCGTCCACTGGCGGTCCAGATCTGGGACAACGATCCGCAACTGATGGCCCGGGTTGGCCGGCGGCTGGTCGATGAACACCGTGTCAGCGTTGTCGACATCAATTTTGGTTGCCCGGTCCGTCAGGTCACGGAACGGGCCCACAGCGGATCGTATCTGTTGCGCGATCCGGAGCGGATGGGTCGGATCATCGAGGAAGTCGTTCGGGCGTGTGATCCGGTTCCGGTCACGGCGAAGATCCGGCTGGGATGCACGCGCGACAAAATCAATGCCATCGATGTGGCACAAGTCGTGGAGGGTGCCGGTGCGGCCGCGCTAACGGTTCACGGC
>JBGSVU010000254.1:0-11924 GCA_041752775.1 Pirellulaceae bacterium
CATCCGCGGATCGGTCAGGCCCTCAAAGTGACGGGCAATCTCAAGTTTCGCCATTTTCTCTCTCCAAAGAAAAAATGCGATTTACAAAATTTGCCCTTCCCCCAAAACCCCATTTTGCCTAAACAGTGCGCTGGCCCTGGGGAATCGCTCAAATCACAGGCGCGATGCAGGTCATCAATCACAATCGCAATCCGGTGTTCCTGAACAGCACGGATTTTATTCAGTTCCCGGTCGATGGTAGCGCGGGCCTGCTGCGCCGGACTCCCCTGGCCCGTGACTGTTCTGGCCGACCAGGTGCTGGTCAGCAACAACGCGGTCAAAACTGCCAGACGCAACAATATCCGATTGCAATTTCGCATGATACTTTTACCTCGAATTCAGGGCAGAACCCCGTGTGGGCCGGTGCTCCCTCTGCAGTGGCCGGTGGCGTCCATTGTTCATGATGGCGACGGACCCGGAGTGCCCCGCACAGCCCGTCACTCAAATCACTCCAACCAGTTTTCGTCCTGCCCAGAACACCAACAGCAACACCACCATCGTACCCGCCCACGCCGGATGTGCCCACAAACGGATGCGGCGGACCTGCGGTTCCGGCTCCGGCAAATCGCCAATCGCAGTCATCAAGTCAGCAGTCTGGTCGGCCGAAACCAGTTTTCCTCGCGTGATCGCAGCAATCTCGCGGAGGACATCGAGGTTGGCTGGCCGTCCGATTTTTTCCCGTTCGATTCCCTGTACGCTGATCGACGTCTCCAGCATCGTCCCCGTCTCGCGGCAGCTGAGTGTGACCCGGTGCTCGCCATTTTCTTCCGGTATAAAAAACCCGGAAAACAGCCCCCACTGCCCCGCTCCGTTCTGCGCCGCCAAACGAACGGTTTGTGTATTTCCCGACGGCGCGACAATTTGAACGTTGACTGTTCCCGCCTGCAATGGTTCGCCATCGATCGCCATCACGTTCGCATTCAGTGACAACGTCTCTCCCGTTCGCGGCCGGTCCGGAGAATAGAACAGCCGCATCGACTCGCCCCCGGCCATGTTTCGCTGGTAAGCCATCCAGCGGGCGACCTGGCCCCAAAAACGATAATGATATTTGTCTTCAACACCTTCGCGCCAGCGCCAGGCTCCATCGGTACCCATAAAAAGGATTTTTCCCGCGCCAAACGTTTTGGTCACGAGCAGGGGAATCCGTCCATCGCCATTCGATTCGGTCGCATGCACAGCGAGGACCTGCGAGCCGACTTTCGCCCGCGCTACCGGCGCGTACCACTGAAATCCGGGCAGACTGCGCCAGATGGAGGTGTTCGCTTCGGGCGAATCGGCCAGCCGGGTCAACAGCGACTGGACGCCCGCTTCGGTCAACTGAAACTGGGCCGGAATCATGTTTCCCCAGCCGCGCGGCTGCGACATGTCAAAAACGACCGGAAACAGGTCGCTCAACTCAGTATCGACGAGCGACAGTTGCCGCCCACGAAAACCTGGCATCAGAATCAAACCCGTCGCCTGGTTTTCGACCAGCCCCCGGATCTGGCGACAGTCCCCGGCGGTCAACTGACCGTCGCCCACGCCGACATCACCCAGCATGATCACATCAAACTTTGAAAGCTCATCCAGCGTCTGTGGAAACTCTTTCAGATAATCCTTCCCTCCACCGATCGTTTCGAGATCGGGGTGGAACAGCAGGCAGGCAACCTCGACACCCGGATCACGGGAAAGGGCATTCCGCAAATAGCGATACTCCCAGCGCGGGTACGATTCGACGACCAGAACTTTCAGCGCCTCGGCCCGAATCGAAATGGGAGCCGTCATCGAGTTGTTGGCGAGAATCCGCTCGCCATCAACCGCCGGAACATCGAGAGTCAGCGTGTAGTCGCCGATTTTTTCTGGACTCCAGACAAACGCTTCCTGCAACATTCCGTTGGCCGGCAACGTGTACTCGCCCTGGATTGAATCGTCATCATTCGAAGTCAACACCACGCGGACCGGAACGTCGCGCGGCATGGTGCTGGTCACCGAAAAAGGAATCCGCACCGGTTTGTTGACGACACCGAACGTGGGCGCGTCCAGGCCCGTGACCTCGATGTCGGGCAGCGCCGTCCCACTGCCGGCGCCAACGGCGAAAACCGGCACGCCGCGCATTCGCAACCGCGTAGCGGCCTCGGCCGGAGCCGCCCCGGTGTTCCAGCCACCATCGCTGATCAAAACGACGGCCCGCAGGTTCGGGAATTTTTCCAGCGCTGCGGCCAGCGCCGCGTTCAGGTCTGTTCCCTGTAACGGCCGGGGAAGTCCGGACGAAAAGGGCTCAATCACCACCTGCAGTTTTTCCGCAAACTGGCTCCACGCTTCCGGCGCAGTGACCGGACGAATCGAAACGGCCCGCGAAACCGTGGCATCGCCGGTTCCGCCGCCGGTCACCGCGACATCTTCCGTTGCCATGCTTCCCGATTCGTCCCACAACACCGCGACAACCGGATCTTCATCAGGCGAAAAAGTCTGCATCCACTCGGGCTGGCTGATCGCGATTGCGACCAGCACCGCCAGCAACACCCGCAGCAGTTCGAGCATGACGTGGGAACGCTGGAACTCCGCCCGCCGCATCGCCACCCAGGCCAGTGCGGCGCAACCTGCGACCAGCCCCACGCCGAACAACACCGAAAAGGCCGTCGGCGAAAACTCCAGTCCCTGCGACTCCGTCATGCGGCGGCCCTCAGCGGTTTTTGCCTGGTTGATGCGGGCTGTACGGTTTTTTCCGGCAGGCACAGGACTGCTTCGGCGACCAGGGCGATCCCCACCAGAACCAGAAACGCTCTCCAGATTTCACTTGCCAGCGACCGGCCACGACCCAGCTGCTGTTCGATGATTTGACAGTCCAGGCCCGCAAAAAGCGCCCCGATTTCATCCCGCGGAAGCGGCGAAGCGGCGCCTTCTGCGCGCGGCCGGTTGAGTGCGATCATCTGCGCCGTATCGCCATACACGCCGGACCGAAACGGTTTGCTTCCCGCCAGCACCAACGGCGAATCGCCTGATTTGGCAGCCGGTCCCGCTCCACCGGCAACCACAGGCATCGTGGCGACAGCCAGCGCGGGCAAACTGCCCGCATCAAACTGCCTGGCCGCGCCCAACGAATCGGCTCCAGTGGCCAGGGCCCGATGCACCATCGCAAACAGTGTAATCCCCTCCCGGTCCATGCTCGAATGGGTCGCGACCGGGAGCGTTGCCAGATAATAAATTGCCCCGGCGTTACTCACCCTTTGCGCCAGCAGGGGCTGTCCATTTTCCAGTCGCGCCAACACCTGCACTTCGCCCTGCAGTTCGCAATAGCGGTAGACCAGCAGATCGTTGACCGGCAACGCCTGACCGTCCCGCGTTCGCGACAACAGCCCGGAATCGTTGTTCCAGAACCCCACGGCCTGTCCGGCCTCTTCCGCCTGAACCCATCCGCCCCAGCCAACGTCGCCGAATTTCTGGCCCGTGGATTTTGCAGGCGGCAAAAACAGAACCGTTCGCCCGCTTTCCACAAAACTGTTCAGTTGCCGCGCCACCGGTTCGTCCGGCATTTCCGCCTGCCAAACCACAAGCGCCGTCTGTTGCCAGTCGATTTCCGCGACCCGGTCCGGTGCGATCACCTGCGAGACAAACCCGATACCGTTTTGAACAGCCGTTGCCGCGGCGAGGTCGATCGCCCGCACCGTCGCTGGATCTGTCGACACGATCACCGTCCGGCGCACCGGGGGATCGGCAAAAGCGAAATACCAGGCATTGTCGCCAGGACTGGAATCGGCGGGCAGTTCGACTGCGCCCCACCCAGTCCGCAATTCGGCATCGACCGGTATCCGGTGCCCCGCGACCCTCGCCGTTGTTCCCTCGATACTCACATTCAACACCGACCGCAAACCGTTGATGGTCAAGGTCACCGGTACCGTGGCAGTCGCCACATTCTGACTGGTTCGCTGAAGAGTCAGATCGAGGACCAGTTCAGATTTCTCTTTTGCCCCAACCCGTTCCACCCGGTCGACGACAACGCCAAAGTTTTCCGTCACGGGTTCTGGAAAATTGAGCACATGGAAGCGGACGCCATCGAGCCGGGAAAACCCGCTACGGAGACTGCTCCAGCGACTGCTGTCCGGGTTCCAGTCGTTCCGCGCCGCGTCGGAACAGATCCAGATGTCGGTGCGCCCGGTTTGGTTGTCGGCGACAAAATCGAGGGCGGTCTGCATCAGTGTCGCAAGGTCGGCCTGCGCATCGGTCGCAGTCGTTTCCGGCAGATCGAGCAGCGACTTCGGGTTTTCAAGCGGAACCGGTTTGTTCGAGCAGCTTTCGATCAGGATCGACTGCCCTGCAACGCCCACGGTCTGCAGCGCATCCACAATCCTTCTCACGCCGCCCGAAAGTTTTGACTCGCTCGTTTCCAGTTGCTGTTGTTGCATGCTGGCCGAGCGGTCCAGCAGCACAATCACGGTTTCCGGTTTGCCGCCGGCCAATGTCCCGACCCATCCCGACGACAGCGGACGGCAAACTGCCAGAATCAGCCCGGCGACAACCAGCATCCGCGCCGCCATGATCAGCACCTGTTTCAGCCGCGCCATCCCGCGACTCATCCTGCGTGCCGAAACCAGAAACTGCATCGCCCCCCAATTCACCGTCCGGTGCCGGCGCTGATTCAGCAGATGAATCACGATCGGCAACAGCACCAGGGGGAGTGCGAGCAACCAGAGTGGATTGAGGAAAGCCATCCAGAGTTCAGCAAGGTTTCGGGTGAAAATAGACTTCCGTTTTCGATTTCATTGTAACCACGCTGGGCCCTGCCGGATTTACGGAATCTGCCCCGGATTCCGCTATCCCCTCCCGGATCTGGCTCCGGTCGCATCCGGATTTTTCCCCGGCCGCGGCCTGCGAAACCCCGTTTTCACAACGGTTTCACAACCCGCGCATCTGCGATTCGACGAAAACAGCCCTGCCCGGAGAGATTAATGGCGCTGGAAAGTGACTTGTGGACGGATTTGTTCCTGGAGTATAAAGGCCTGTGCCCAAAGGGTTCAGACCCCTTTTGGAACAGGCGTTCAATGAATTCCTGGCCCGTTCGGGCTCTGCCGGCAGACGGCTGCCAGAAGCCTTTACCAGTTCATTTGACGGGAGGCCATCATGATCGAACCTCGCAAAATTCAGGCCGACACAGTTCCTGCCGCCCTGAAGCAGGCACAACATTACCGCCTGTTGAACGAGCCCCAGCTGGCCGAGAGCATTTGCCGCGACATTGTTGCCGTGGAGCCGGACAATGAAACGGCACTGATCACGATGCTGCTGTCGCTGACCGACCAGTTTGATGAAAAATACGCGCTGGCCCGCGACCAGGCTACGGAAATCCGTTCCAGACTTCCGAAACCCTATCATCAGGCCTACTACGAGGGAATCATTCTTGAGCGCTGGGCGCGGGCCCAGCTGAAACAGGCGATTCCTGCCGAAACGATTCAGGCCTGGATGCGAAGTGCGATGCAACACTACCACCAGGCCAGCGAACTGGCTCCGGCCGACGATCCCAATCCGCTGTTGCGCTGGAACACCTGCGCCCGTTTCCTGAACGAACTGGAAGAGCAGCAGTCCCAACAAGCCACCCAGGCCACCGTACGCCATATCCACGCCGAGTACGGTGACGACGTACCGTTTCGATGACTGGCTGTCGATTCGGGGCGATTATGAATCCGCTCGTTGTCATCGATTCACGGCACGACGATTCGGGCCTGGTGACCCGCTATCCGGATTTGCACTGTGGAACCGCTGTTGAATTCAAGGAAGTCGGCTTCAACGCCATCGGAAAAAATCGTGCCTCCCTCGGGCATCAGGCTTTCCAGCACCAGTTCGCTGCCATCCTCAATGGTACCGGCAACGAAATCGGCCGAAGAGTGGCGGCTGACGAACGGTTCGCGCACCACCCAGGCCAGCTTCTGCTCCTGCCATCCGATCCGGACGGGTGCGTCATCCGGTGACGCGGCAGGCCCTGTCGACCGGCCTTCAGGTCGCGAATCACCAGAATGCGTGGTCCAGGAGTTCAGGCCCCGCTGCATGTTGAAAATGCTCGACAACCATCCCGTCGATCCAGCTCCGGTTGCCACAATCACTCCACTGGACGACTGCGATTCGCCAGCGCCGTTCCAGTTCAGATTGTACCGGGCCGAAGCGTGTGAATTGCGCCCAATGAACAGGTCGTTAAAAGCCAACAGACTCTGCCCGTCGTTCATCCGCGCCTCGGCCATGGTGACCGGGTGGATTTTGGCGCGGTTGTCAAATACAGACTGGACGGCTGTCCGGGCCGTATCGACCTGGAAACGGAGCAGGACTCCATCATTCCGCGCGGGATCGGGATTGACGCCGATGATGGGCAGGTCGCCGACGTACTTTGCCGTGTTGGCGACCAGCCCGTCGGGGCCGATTACCACAACGGCCATCGCATTGCGGAATTCGTAGCTGGGCAGATAGCGCCGTTCCAGCAACGTCACCGGAAATCCCAAATCGAGCTGGTCACGCAGCTGTTCGACCCGTTGTTCGTAGCGGGCGTTCTCCGATTCGTACAGATCAAAATCCGCCACGGCCATGGTTGCTGATGGCAGGGCTTCGGCACCGGCCATCAGCCGATGGGCAACGGCCTGTTTCATCCGGAACCTGGCCTGGCCTTTGGTTCCCCAGCGGGCCAAGAGGCCCTGAAAGCGGGTCGGTGCGGTGACAACCACGATGGAGGGCAGACGTTTCATCGTCACTCATCATCGCTTTCGAGCAGCTGTTTCAACAGGTCGGGGCTGATGTCCAGCCGTCCGATTTTCTGGGCGTTCTCGGCGATCTGCTGAAAAGCCATCGCGATCATGCTTCGCGCGTTTCCGTTTCCGGACGCGGCGGTCAAGGTTTTCCAGTCCACGGTCTTCAGCGAATCGAGCGTGGCGCGCAGCGCATCATTCTGCGCTTCTGCCAGTTTGCGGCTGTTGGCTACCTGTTGATCGACCAGCTCTGCCCGTTGCAGCTCAATGGCAACATCGGCCTGCATCTGGGCGCGGCGGACTTCCAGCCGTTTTTCTTCGACCGCGCGCTCGGTGTTCAGTTCGTTTTCTTTCAGGGACCGTTCCAGCTCGATCGCGGTGTTGCGCCGGGCAAAGACGGCCTGGTCGGCTCGCAACAACAGCTGTTCGCGGGCATCGGCCTGCATCGCCTTGGCCATCTCCGGCGAAGCCTTGATCGCCAGCACGGCCACGGACAGGACTTCGATTCCATGCATCAACACGATTTCGGAGGTCCGCATCGAATCGAGTAACTCGACACCGAGGTCGTCACTCTTCAACAGCAGCGACTGCAGCGGTTCGCTCTGGGAGAATTTGTGCGACCGTTTCTGAACCAGCTGAATCAGTCGATCGTTGAGTTTTTCGGGATCGTCGCTAACATAACGCCCGCGGCCGTCGACTTCATAGTTCATCAGTTTCAGCAGCTTCTCCGGATCAGCGATTCGGTAGCTCAGTTGGCCCTGTATGGTGATGTCCTGAAAATCAGCCGAGATCTCCTCAAATACAAACGGGACATCGACGCTGCCCAGTTCCACGGAAACAATGCTCGATGTGGGCGAGAAATACCAGAAGGAAGCCCCGTTCCCTTTTTTGACGGCATGGCCGTTTTTGAACAGACTCACAAACCGCGTCGGCGGTGCTTTCAGGTAACGAAATCCCAACATGACTCACCTGCCCTCAATCTGTGATGCGCTAGTCCGGCTGCTCTGACAACTCCATTATTATTGAATACGGATCCAACACAAACTGCCGCAAAGGCGCTTCGTAAAAGGCCGGCGGGAGATCCGGGGCCTGGGCCGTCGACATTTGGGCCGCCAGTCAGGCCAAACCTGGCTCACGGTGACCACGGATCAGGGATCGCTGGATGTCGCGTTTCAGGGAGGTGTCGTCCGGGGCTACAACGAAGAATTTCAATTCGGCCTGGACGATGGCTCAGTTTCGTTTGTCGGACTCACCGGCTTCTCCCGATTCGGGTTTGCCGGGATCGGCTTCGACCGGAGTTTCCCCGATGGTTGCGGCGGGTTCCGCCTCTGCTTTGGAAAGTCCGTCTTTCTGGGCCTGCACCATTTGGGCGACATCGGCCAGCAGTTGTTTGGCATCGTAAATGATTCCGTCCTTGATGGTCCAGCGGATTCCGCCGACCCGTTCGGGTTCGCCCGTTTCGTCGTTCAGGCGAATCGCGCCGGTGCCGAACAGGACTTTCAGGTTCACCAGTGGATTTTCCTCCACGAGGATCATGTCGGCCAGCAGGCCCTCGCGAACGACCCCGTATTCGATCGGTTGGCGTTTCGGTTCGAAAATCGCCATCGCGCCGTTCATGGTCGCGGACCGAATGACTTCCAGCGGATGAAAACCGGCTTCCTGGAGCATTTCCAGCTCTTCGATATAGGCGAATCCGTAGGTGTCATAGATGAATCCCGAGTCGGCTCCGGTGGTGACGCGGCCTCCCATGTTTTTATAATCGTTGATCAGCTGCATCCAGACGTGATAAAAATTGCGCCAGGCAACTTCGTCTTCGGTCGTCCAGTAGAACCAGTATGATCCGTGATTGTTCCGGCTCGGTTCGAAGAAGGCCATCAGCGACGGCAGCGTGTATTTGTCGTGCCACTCGGCCGTCCGGGCCCGCATCAGGTCGCGACCGGCTGAGTAGATGGTCATGGTCGGATCAAAAGTGGTGCCGAGTTCCAGGTGTTCCTGCAGATAGGCTTTCCATTCGGGACTGCCCGGAGGGTGAATTTTGTCCCACAGCCGCGCGACCTGGCCAAAACGGTCCTGCTCGTTGTTGTAATTATGGTCGGCCGGCCAGGGCTGGACGGTGTGATCTTTCAGCAAAGCCTCGAAGTGGCCGTAATAGTGGGTAACCGTGCCCAGTCCCAGTCGCGCGGCATCGATCGCATTCATCTGGGCAACGCCGGTTTGAGCGAGGTGAGCGACCGAACCCAACCGCATGCGTCCGGCCTCCGACAACAGGGCATTCATGATCTCCGGCCGGTAGGAATTCAGTTTCAGCCCTTCGATTCCCTTGCCCGGTGCGGCCTCGACCCAGGCGCGGGCCTCTTCGGGAGTTCGCAGTTCGGCCGGTGGTCGTTGGTAGTTGATGATCCGCGGTGCGACAATTCTGTTTTCGGCGCTGCGTCTTTGCTCGTTGAGGACCCATTCGTTGTTGCCATCCAGCGGCACACCCCGCGCCGTCGTGATTCCGTGCGCCATCCAGAGTTTGTAAACGTATTCGGCATCGGGGGCCTTGTCGGGACTGCCCGCATGGGCGTGCATGTCAATGAAACCCGGCATCAGGTACATGCCTGTCGCGTCCAGCACATGATCGACATCCTCAGGAATCGCTCCGGAAAAAATCCGCTCGATCCGGTTCTGTTTGACCAGGATATTCAGCGGACCGCGCGGTGGCGCTCCGGTTCCATCAATTACGATGCAACCCCTGATCACCATCTGCGGAAACGGACCAACGCCTTCATCGGCGCGGCGATCCGGTGCGGGAGTCAGTTGCCAGGCATCAACCGGCATCAGACTGGCCAGGACCATGCACAATGAGGAGGCAGCCGTCAGGACGAAGCGCAAAACTGACATTGGGGAATTCCTGTTGTTTCATGCAAATGAATGAATCGTCCACTCTAGTCCGGGTACGCCTGGGGCTCAACATTCCTTTCCTGGTCGCAAAACCGGACTGCCAATGAATCGGTATCGGGAATTGGACTACAATTTGCCCGAACGCGCGATTTCTGTGGTCGTCAATTCTGTCCTCTCTTCAACCGGTTCCTGAGCATCGAAAAAACCTTGAACGTTCCAAAACCAGATCCGTTGCGAATCTGGATTGATGCCGACGCCTGTCCGGGAGCAATCCGGGACGTGCTGTTCCGGACCGGCAAGCGGCTCGGACTCGAAATCATTCTGGTTGCGAACCAGTCGATGCGGGTGCCGTCATCGGAGTTGATCCGGATCATCACGGTTCGTGACGGAGCCGACATCGCCGACAACACAATCGTCGAACAGATGCGGGCGGGTGATGTGGTGATCACCAGCGACATACCGTTGGCGGCGCGGGTCGTGGAGCAGCAGGGCATTGCCATCGGCACGCGAGGCGAAGTCTTTGACGATGCAAGTGTGCACGGCCGGCTGGCGTCACGGAATGTGATGGAACACTTGCGGTCGGCCGGAATGGAAACCGCTGGCCCGCGTCCCTTCAGCCCGAGGGATGTTCAGACGTTTGCGAATTCGCTGGACAGGACGCTGACGCGACTGTTGAAAAACAGCCAGCCAACCTGAAGGCGCAAACTGCGGAACCAGGGCACTCTATTTTTTGGCCGGCTGGACGGCGTCATTTCCCACCTTGGCACTTGCCAGCCAACGAATGTCCGACAAAAGCATCTGTTCTGGCCCTGTGGTTTGTTCAGGCCCTGTGGGTGAGGTTCCGCTCTCTCAGCCCACGCGAAAAACCTGGTTTTTCTGGTGTTTCATCCTGTTTTTGAAATACCAAACGAAAGCAAAACGCCTGATTGAAGTCGTGCCTGGAAAGTTCGGGTTTCCTCAACTGCGGCACAGTTCTTGCTATGCAGAAAAACTTCCGATTTTCCGACACGATTACTTGATTTTCGCCCCCCCCCCCCCCTAGAATGAGTCTTGCCCACAAGACCCCAACGAGTTAGTACAGTGTTCCAAATTCTGATCCCCGCATTTCGAAGACTGTTCCCAATTGGCGTTTTGGCCCTGTTTACTGCAACTCTCGCCGGACAGTCCAGAAACGTTGGTCCGGAACTTGTCACGGACATTAATGTTGTAGTTGAGTCTCCAGAGTTGGTCGAAGGCCTGGTCGGGTATGCCGCTGTTCCTAGGGCAACAGTAGATTTGGGGCTGGTAATGAGCGGCGAGTCACATCGCTTCAAGCTCAATATCAACAACATGACTGGGCAAGACATCGTGTTTCGGACAATTTCGGTCAGTTGTGCTTGTGGAAAAATCGAGGTTGACGGAAACGCTTTGCCGTCTGGCGTGATTACTCCAATCGAGCTCACTTACAATGCACCTCGCCAGGGCTTGGAAGGGAAATCTGACGTTCGCATATCGTTTTTCGGAGACGATCTCGATATGAAATCCCTCCCGCTCGCCGAACTGCGATTGACTGCGTCTTTGGCTGGCATTTTGTCGATTGACCAGGCTGCGAGTCTGTTTGAAGTTCCCAAGGCCGGAGTCAGCACCTTGAAGTTTCCGGTGACCTGTACTGATCCGGTTAGATTCGACGCGTTAAAAATCGAGAAGCCGTTGGCATTTGCAAATGTCAAAACAGAACTGATAGAAGAGGGTCAATACGTATCCCTTGTTCTCGTTGTCGATTCCGCAACCTTGCCCCCGGAAGGGCTAAGGGGGCGAATTGATCTGGTCGACACAATGTCGAGCCGCCGCGCCGACATTAATATTGCGATTGAGCTTCAAAAGGCAATTAGCATCAGTCCGCATCTCTTGCGATTTCGGGTTCCCGAAGAATCGAAGGACGGAGCCCTGCGCGCGATGGCGCTGCTAAGACTGAATCCGGAGGCCATTCCAACAGGAAAGCATGAGCGGGACGAAGACGAGGTGGCCGACAAAAAGACGGAGGTTCGCTCTTTCAGCATCGGGGAGTTAGCGTGTTTTTTAGGCGATGAACCTGTCCGTACTGAATGGAAGGCATTGTCGGGCAACTTGACTCGCGTTGATCTGTTTCTCGACCAGAAGCAAGTCGAGCAATTCCGCAAGATGCCAATTGACGATTCTGCGGTCACGCGGAAAATCAAATGGCAAATCAAACTGATCGACGTCGATCTACCATTGTTTCTTGAAACCGATTTTCTTTTTTGAAGGGGCAAATTGAATGAACGCTACAGTGGTGGTGAAGAT
>JBGSVU010000255.1:0-5278 GCA_041752775.1 Pirellulaceae bacterium
CCGGCAAAGGCTGCTGAACATGACCTGTATCGGCATCGAGATGGAGACCGCGACGCTGTTCATCGTCGGTCACTACAACGCCATTTCACGCGGTGCGCTGTTGCTGGTCAGCGATGTTCCCATCACCCCCGAAGGTGTCAAAACGGAACAGTCCGACCGGCTGGTAACCGAAAGCTGGGCCGATGTGCATCTGGAAATCGGCATCGACGCGATGACCGAAATCGGCGAACGCGGGGAACAGATCCGGCACTTTGTCTACTGAGCCTGGAATCCTGCAGCCGTTCCTCCGGCAAAACGCCGGAGAAACAGCGGATTCGTGCTTCGCCGGATTCCTGTCACTGCGGTTCGGAAACGTAAATTGCTGCCGAACGTCCCGGCGTTGAGCGGATGCAGGAGTGATCCAGTTCCGGGCCGTTCATGTCGGGAAAAACGTCGTCGGGCGCCGCTGCCGATGTGTCCGCGAACAGCCGCCAGCGCTTGCAGCGGGAAATGGCCGGAATCATGAAATCCCGCGAGGCACGCGTCGGATTGAACAGGATCAGAGTGTCGCGGCCCGTGTTTTTCGGATCGTGCTCTGTCTTCGGAGCACTCAGCAAACAGGTGATCGGCAGGTCGGGGTTCGACCAGTTGATCGCCGTGCCCACGTGGTTGAACCAGCTGACGTCGGGCAGCCCGGTGTGTTCCACAACTTCTCCAGTCAGAAAAGTCTGGCGGCGGAAAGCAGGCTGGTTGCGACGGAACTGGATCAGCAGCCGGGTGAAACGCAGCAACTCGGCGTTTTTTTCCGTCAGCGACCAGTCGATCCAGGAGGTCTCGTTGTCCTGGCACCAGGCATTGTTGTTGCCCCCCTGAGTCCGCTGGAATTCATCGCCGGCGACCAGCATCGGCACGCCCTGGGAAACCAGCAGCGAGACGATCATGTTTTTCAGCTGGCGCCGCCGCAGCGCCGCGATGGCTGGATCTGCTGTGGGGCCTTCGACACCATGGTTGTCACTGTAGTTGTTGTTGTCGCCGTCGCGGTTTTCTTCCTGGTTCGCCAGATTGTGTTTGTGGTTGTACGAGACGAGGTCATTGAGCGTAAAGCCGTCGTGGGACGTGATAAAGTTGATGCTGGCGCAGGGCGGTCGGCCACCGGACTGATAGAGGTCTGCGGATCCGGCCAGACGCGTCGCAAAAGCGCCCCGGGTCCCGCCGTCGCCGCGCCAGTAGCGGCGGACTTCGTCGCGATAGCGCCCGTTCCATTCTGCCCAGCGTTCGGAACCGAATGATCCGACCTGGTAGGCTCCGGCAGCATCCCAGGCTTCGGCGATGATTTTGGTGTCGGCCAGCAGCGGGTCCTCGGAGATCGCTTCAACCAGGGGCGGGTTGGGTACGAGGTTGCCATTGCGGTCGCGACTGAGGATCGATGCGAGATCGAAACGGAACCCGTCGATGTGGTAGTTGTAGACCCAGTGCCGCAGGCAGTGGAAAATCATTTCCCGCACAATCGGATGGTTCCCGTTCACGGTGTTGCCGCAACCGGAATAGTTGCGGTAGTGGCGTTTGTCATTTTCCAGCATGTAATAGACGGAATTCTCCAGCCCCTTCATGCTCAGGACGGGGCCTTGGTCATTGCCTTCGCAGGTGTGATTGAAAACCACATCCAGGACGACTTCGATGCCCGCCTCATGCAGCGCCTTGACCATCTGTTTGAATTCCCGGACCGCAGCGCCCGGCGTCTGGTCCGAGGCATAGCCGTGGTGGGGAGCAAAGAAGGCCAGAGGATCGTAACCCCAGTAATTCTGTCTGCCGCCCGGTGATCCATCGGTGTTGTTGACCGGAAAATCGTGGACCGGCATCAGTTCCACGGCCGTCACACCGAGTGACTGGAGATAAGGGATCTTTTCGATTACTCCCAGATAGGTTCCCGGATGTTTTACGCCGCTGCCCGGATGGCGGGTAAAGCCGCGAACGTGCATTTCATAAATCACCGTGTCGGACAGCTCGCGATTGAGATGGCGGTCGCCTCCCCAGTCAAAAAAGTCGTCGCTGACCACACACCGCGGCGGCCGCACAATGCCGTCATTGCCAGGCTGGAACGATCCCGCAATGGCCCGGGCCCAGGGATCGACCAGTCGCGCGTTGCCATCGAAACGCATCCCCCGCGCCGGATCATGCGGACCGTCGGCCTGGAGCAGGTACAGCTGGCCTTCTTTCAGTCCCGGAACGAAGATGCTCCAGACATCACCCCAGCGGTCAGTTCGCGGATGAAAATGAATGACCTCGGCCGGTTCGGACTGGTCCAGGTTGTCGTACAGCAGCAACCGCATGTCGGTCGCGTTCCGGCTGAAAATGGAGAACTGCACGCCACCGTCCCGGACGTTGGCCCCATAGGGGAGGGAATGGTACAGCTGGAGTCGGGGATGAGTATGGCGCATGTGCATCAACACAGTGAGATTCTCCGATGTAACGTAACAGGCCAGCCCCTGGCTGTCAGGAAGGGACGGATTGCGAGGCAATTCGCAGGGGCCGGTCAATCCGGAACCGGCGTCGTGTTCCGTTTTGATTCGACCCGCTAACTTATCCCCGAATTACCGCCTGAAGCCGGAATTTCCCGGGCGAAAACCGGCGATAGGCCTTTGGGTCAGGACAAAACAGGAATCACCCGGAACCTTGCTGCAGCTTCACACCACCCGGTCCAGCCAGCAAAATCGTACCGGGCGGAAGAGTTGCCATCGGCATGGCCCAGGGAACGATTCTGGCAGTGGTTGGATCGGCCACTGGTGCGGGTCGCGGCCACGATGCTACTTTCCCCAATAGGTCTCTACGCTAGAATGGCGGCGAGAACAAACGGAGCATGAGAATCCCGGCCTGCGCCCCGCGCATTCCGTTTTTCAGGAATTCTGCAAAGGAGACAATACGTTTATGTCCGGCGTTTCGTATAAGGACTCTGGCGTCGATCTGGAAGTCTACGCAGAATCGATGCGGCGACTGCCGCGACTGATGCATCGGACTTTTTCTCCGCGGGTCCAGCCGCTCGACGGCGGATTTGCCGGGCTGTTTCAGCTGGATTTTTCCAGCCCCATTTTCCGCCGGGGTTACGTCGACCCGGTCCTGGTCTCCTGTACCGATGGAGTCGGAACGAAACTGAAAGTCGCGACGATGGCCGGGCGCCATTCAACGATCGGGATCGATCTGGTTGCCATGTGTGTCAATGACGCAATCTGCTGTGGGGCCGAACCGCTGTTTTTTCTGGACTATGTGGCCATGAGCCACGATGATCCGCCGCTGCTGGAATCCATCGTCAGCGGGATCAGCGACGGTTGCGTCCAGGCCGACTGCGCCCTGCTGGGCGGCGAGACGGCGATCATGAACGACCTTTATTCGCGCGGCGATTACGACCTGGCGGGTTTCTGTGTCGGCGTGGTCGAAAAGAAAAACCTGATCAATGGCGCCGCGATTGCCGCTGAGGATGTCGTCATCGGCCTCGATTCAAGCGGTCTCCATTCGAACGGCTACACTCTGGTACGGAAAATTGTTTTTGACATCGCCGGGCTGAAGTTCGATTCTCACGTCTCCGAACTGGAATCCAGCGTGGCTGATGTACTGCTGCAACCGACCCGGATCTACTGTTCCGGCGTGCGATCCGTCCTGCAGAACTATCGCGTCAAACAGGTCGTGCATGGAATTGCCCATATCACGGGCGGCGGACTGCAGGAAAACATCGAGAGAATCCTGCCGCCCGGCCGCCGGGTCCTGATCGATGGCAGCAGTTGGGAGCGTCCGCCGGTTTTCGACTGGTTGCAGCGACTGGGGCGGGTCGAACAGGCCGAAATGCACCGGGTCTTTAATATGGGAATCGGACTGGTCATGATCGTTCGCCCATTCTTCGCCGATTCGATTTCCCGAATGCTGGCCGACAGCGGGTTTCCCAACCGTGTCATCGGATCGGTCAGTGATGGCGAGCGGGGCGTCGATTTGGTCAACGTGCGCGGATAAACAGCCCTGGCGTTTTCACGGTTTTACACTTCTCGGTTTCACTCCGGTCTACGCACTGGATCCGGAACACGGACCCACGCTGCCCCGGTGGCAACTCTATCCCAGTAGCAACAGGCCTGGCCCGTCCAGATCCTGTTCTTCCCAGTTGCGGCGAATTTCACGCAAACCGAAACAACACAACTCAAACCGCTCGCTCAACCTTTGCAGCACAGTGGCATCGGGCTGGGTATCCGGTTCCGAATCGATTTGACTGGCCAGATGATAGGAACGTTTTCCATGGCAACAGTAACTGGAAAACTGGTCGTCGACGCCGTGCGAATCGTGCAGGGCTTCGGGGTAGACTCCGGCCCAGAAGAGTGTGAAGTCCCCAATATGGCGATGAAGCTCGCGACGGGCCGAACCCATCCGGCTGGCCGCTTCTGCAGCCATTTCGGTCACCGTCATCAACGGCTTGCCCGAGACGCTGCGAACCCGGTTGATCACATCCGTGCGTACAAATCGAATCAGCAAATCCGTCACATAGTCAATCAACAGGGGATCGGCCACGCCGAGTTCAGTCTGGAAAGTGGACTCGGTTAACCCCGCAAAATAGCGGGCAACGGTCATGCGCGGTTGTTGGGGAGACATGGGATTCCTCCAGATTCAAGCCACTGTTCATGGTGGACAACCTGTTCCTCAACTTTATTTCGGTATCGCGGTAGAAGTCAAGAGAATTTCTGCGGCGCTGACCCGTTGGTAAATGCCGAAAAAGGGTCCTCGCGATTATGCCAATTGTAGGCAGCCGTTCACACGCCGGGGTTTGACGCGTTTTTCGGCCGGGTTACTTGCATTTAGGCCACCCGTGTACCGCCGAAAGACAAGTCCGGATGGAGGCAAGTCCCAACAGATAAAAAAAGGATGGGGGCGACATCCGAAAACGGCCCGCAACAGACACCCCCAAACAACCGCCGCGACTGTCTTGCCGGTTCCGCTATTCCGCATCTCTCGCCGCAACGGGCAACCCGACACGTGAGTAAGAGTCGGGTGAGATTGGGTCTTACAGGTGACGGTTCCGGCCTCACAGCAACTGGCAACCCGACACCAGGGTGAGGGCCCCATGGCGTTGCTTTCCTCGCTGACGCACCGGGTTCCCGAACAGCAGGCAGTTTTGAGCCGTCCGCCCTCCGCGAGTTCATGGCGGACCGGGCTATCCCACCCGTCTTGCGGCCGGCAGTGGGACCGCGGCTGCCGGGCCGTCGGCGGCTGCCAGACTTCGTTGCAGCGGCAGGCGAACGGTAAACGCCGTGCCTTTGCCGGGCGT
>JBGSVU010000256.1:0-14708 GCA_041752775.1 Pirellulaceae bacterium
GCAGAACCATCGTCAGCATCGCGGCGTAGGCGACGTCACCTCCTGACAGTTCTGTAATTTTGTCCTGCACCACCATCCCAAAGTTGGCCGGATCGTTTGAGGGCAGAGTCTGGTTGAAGGTGTTTTTCAGCGAGGAAGGCAGCAGCACGGTGTTGATCGCCGGCCGGCCGATGCGGTCCTGCTGCACGCCGAAGATTTCGGTGCGGCAAACCAGCGACACGTCATCGCGCGGTGACACCCGGAAGCGGGGCATTTCAATGACGATGGCCGAAGTATTGAAGCCTGCGAAAAAATCCATTCCGGTGAAATTGAAACCGTCCATAAAGCCCAGCAGGTCAAAAAAGAACGGATCGTCGAACAGGTCTGCCCGGATTCGGCCGCCGCCTTTCAGGGGAAAATTCTGCCCCGTCACACCGGTGGCCGCCGCAACTTCGATTCCGTTGAAGCGGTACCGCACCGTCATGCCTTGCCAGCCCGTCAGCCGGTTGAGCGATCCGAAGCGGATGACCAGCGAGAAATCGGGTACCGCGTCACCCGTTCGGTCAATGTCAAAGATGTAGGCCACCTGCGTGCTGAACGTGGAGGGGCTGAGCACCCCCGCCAGAGGATTGACGGTCATGATCATGGCCGTGCTGTCGGGCGCATCGGTGGACTGGAAAATGTAGATGTCGTTAATGTCGCGCCGTCCGTCGATCATGATTGCCGGCGCGTCGAGGTGGTCGGCAGCAAATGCCGGCGTGGATCCGAGACATCCCAGAAGTGCGACCAGGAAAAGTTTTCCCGAAAAATTTTGTCGAAACATGATGCAGACTCACCGTATTGAATTTGAATTTTTGAGGAAACAGAAAACCGCCGGGAGCGGTCGTTTTGCGACCACTCTGGATGTTTCGGAATCAGTTTTCGCCGGAGTGGGGCGCAAAAACCGCAGGTTTTCTCCGGCCCTGCATGCCGGACAGAATGCTGTCTTCCGGCAGTGGCGATTTCCTGCAGGACCATGCTCCCTGCATTCCTTTACGGAAGCTGCAGGGAACTGTGACATCAATTTTGCAATTTACGGTTGGAATGCTTACGCTGGGCCGTTGCGATGAGCATGCGGATGGGCAAGACGACTGGTCCCGGATTCGCGGCAGCACGTTTGCAACAAGACACACTTCTGGAGTTGGCCATGGTGGCGGGTCCCCAATTGAATCTGAACGACATCGGCACGGTCTGGACGGACATTTTTGCCGCGCATGCGCTCAATCTTGATGAATCAGCGCGGGCGCAGGCGGCCGTTCTGGAACGTTACATGCCGGCGGTCCAGGCCTGTTTGCAGGCGGCCGTCCGCGATCCGCATCTGGCGGAAGATCTGGCCCAGGATTTTGCCTGCCGGTTTCTGAAAGGCGATTTTTCCGATGCCCGGCCGTCGCGGGGAAAGTTTCGCAATTTTGTCAAGACAGTTTTGCGAAATCAGGTGATCGATCACTTTCGCAAAAAACATCCCCTTCGGCTGGTTGATGCCGAACATTTGCTGCCCGATCTCACGCCGCGCCCGGAGGAGGATCTGGACCAGATGTTTCGCGAAAAATGGCGTGAAGAAATTCTGCATCAAGTCTGGTTGCGGCTGGAGAAGGACAGTTCCGGGCCCAGCCAGCGGTTCCTCACGGTGTTGCAGTCGCGGGTGGAATTTCCCCAGCATGGTTCGCAGGAACTGGCCGCGGTGTTGTCGGCACGGCTGGGGAAGACGGTCACGCCGGACTGGGTGCGGCAGAATCTGCGCCGCGCCCGCGAACGGTTTGCCTCGCTGTTGCGTACGGAGATCGGTTTGACTCTGGACAACGATTCGGCAACAGAGATCGATGAAGAACTGGCTGCGCTGGACCTGAAAAAGTTCTGCTGTTAACCCGGGTGCAGGGCGACTGAAAGTCATGACGACCGAAAAGACCAGCAGTGACATGGGGGACGAATGCACGGCAGCGAAGCCTGCACCGGAGCACCGCACCGATGCGTTTGATGCGCTGTCCGAAGTGGTCGAGCTGGCCCTCGACCGGGCCCGGGCCGAATGGGCCCAGGCCAGTGAACTCGCAGCCGGTTCGAACCTGGGAGACTATCAGATCATCCGCCGGATCGGCCAGGGAGGAATGGGAACCGTTTACCTGGCCCAGCACCCGCGCCAGCCGGAACCGGTAGCACTCAAAGTCCTTTCCCGGGAATTTTCCATGCGGGGGGACGCCGTCCGGCGATTTCACAAGGAAGCGACATCCCTGGCGCGGATCCAAAGCCCCCATGTGATACGCCTGGTTGAGACCGGCGAGATTGATGGTGTCAACTTCATCGCCAGCGAGTTCATCGATGGTGGCGATGCCGGGAAACATGTCGCCCTGCACGGAGCGTTCAGTCCCGAACAGAGTCTGCTGGTTTTTCGTCACATTGCCACCGCCCTCGACGCCATGCACCGGGCCGGGATGATTCACCGTGACATCAAACCGGAAAACATTCTGCTGGAGTTGGCCCCGCAACTTCCGTCCCCGGCAGCGGCGCAGGCAGTTCCGGAGATTGTCTCCGCAAAGCTCTCCGATTTTGGACTGGCGCGAATGCTGGACCAGTCGGAATCGATGGCGATTACCCGCACGATGGCCATCATGGGTACACCCCGATTCATGTCGCCGGAACAGTTTCAGGGGGCACGCGATGTCGAGGCCGGATCCGACATTTATTCCCTTGGTGCGACGATTTATTTTCTCGCCGTCGGACAGCACCTGTTTGATGGCGAGGACATGGTTGAACTGGCCCAGCAACACCGTTCGGCGGGATTTCGGCCGGCTCATCAGGTCAACCGCTCGCTTGCGCCTGCGTTTGGCCGAATATTGGCCCGTTGTCTGGAAAAACTGCCGGAAAACCGCTACCCGTCCGCTGCGGAATTGCTGGACGATTTGCAGCGACTGGAATCGGGACGACCGACCGGGGCAACCGGAGCGATGCTGGTTTCCGTGCCTGACGAAAAGAACGCGGTGACCCGACAGTTTGAATGGGAGATTGGCCTGGCCGCGGCGACGCTTTGGCCCCACGTTTCCCATACCGACAGGATCAACCGGGCCATCGGACTTCCCGCGGCGACTTTTCAGGACGACCGCGAATCCGGTTCGGGCGATGTGCTGCTGGCCCAGGCCCGTCTCGCCGGATTGACGCTGCGCTGGCGGGAGCATTCCTTTGTCTGGATCGAAAATCGCGAAATGACGGTGTTCCGGGAATTCGACAGCGGCCCCTATCGCTGGCTGGTCAATCATGTCGAACTGCAACCGCTGGCGTCGGGCGGGACCCGGCTGGTTCACCGGCTTGAGTTTCTCCCCCGTTCATTCCTCGGGCGGCTTCTTTCCAGAATCCAGATCGACTGGATGACGCACCGGAAACTGGACAGCGTCTATCGACGGATTGAAAGTCGACTGAAGGCGGCTGGCCAGGCAGACGGGGTCAATGCCATCGAACGTCCGGTCAAAAGAACATCCCGGCAACAAACGGCCTTTGCTCTTGCCGCCGACCGGCTGGCATCCCGAAAAACAGAACCGGGACTGGTCGCCCGCTTCGACGAATTCCTGAGCAGCGGATTCGACGCCGAGGTAGCCCGGATTCGGCCCCGCGCGCTGGCGGCGCGGATCGACGAGGACGAACGAACCGTGCTCACGGCACTCGTCCATGGCATTCAGGCGGGGATGTTTCTGATGTACTGGGATGTGATCTGTCCGCGCTGCCGTGTTGCGGCGGAGATCATCGATACGCTGGAACAGATTCGCCGCCACGGACACTGCAAGGTTTGTCGGGCCGATTTCGAAGTCGACCTGGCCAGCAGCGTTGAACTGATCTTCCGGGTTCACCCCGAAATCCGCGAAACCGATTTGCGAACGTGGTGTGTTGGCGGGCCTTTTCATGCTCCTCATGTCATCGCCCAACTGCAACTTCTGCCCGGACAGCGGCGCAGCCTGGAGTTGACGCTGACGCCAGGTGAGTATCAGGTTACCGGGCCCCAACTGCCGCATTCCATGACCCTGCTGGTCGATTCTGCGTCCACTGAATTTGCTGCCACGTTCACGACCACCAGTCCGCTGCGAATCAGTCGCCTCGGAAATGGCAGGCAGGTCCTGACCCTGATCAACAATTCCGATTCGACGACCCGCATTCGGGTGGAACGCAGCTCGGGTATAGGCCTGGCAGTGACAGCGGCAATGGCATTGCGCAACGAGCTGATTCGCCAATATCTGCCCGGCCAGATGGTCGCGCCGGAACAGCTGGTCAGCGTGTCCGACTGTTGCGTGTTGCAGGTGCGGCTGGGTGGGCGCCAGGATCTGTTTTCCGTGCTGGGCGAACAGGCCGCTGTGGAAACCAGTCGCAGGTTCCTGGTCCTGCTGCGGGAGACCGTCCGCTCCTGTAATGGTGATGTCGTGCACAGTTTTGCCGACGGGTTCACGGCCTGTTTTGTCAAGGCCGAATCGACACTCGCCTGTGCCGCGTCATTGCATCAGCAGTGGCAACGGGCCAACCCGGATTTTTCCCGGGTCCGCGTCGTTTTGCATCGCGGACAGGTATCGATGTCCAGCCTGGACGGGCAGCCGCACCATACGGGGCGGGTCTTTTCGTCAGCCGCGCGGCTGTGCCATTCGGAACAGGTCCTGCCCGCCGACTGGGATGGCGTGGCGCTGACGGACAGCTTTCGCAACTCACTGGGTGAAAACAGAGAGTTGCCGCTGAGCGAACTGGAAATCCGTTGCGGAACTGAAGCGGATCGCGAAAAACTCTGGCTGCTGAATCTCGTTCGGAGTGGTATCGACGAACCTGGAACCTGACAGTTTTCGTCGACAGGATCGCGGGTCGGTCGCAGCGGGAACGGTCACCCTCCACCACCTGCCGCGCCGCGGTCTCAGCGATTCAGATCTACTGTGAAGGAAGTGTTCGATGCAACGGGCAGCAGTGGCGACCAGCGGCCGCGACGCGCGGAACAGGGGCTGCCGGAACCGTGGAACTGCAGTCCGAGAAAGGCGTCCACACCACCGGTGTCAGGCGGCATCATCAGGTTGGCTTCGCCATAGATCGACAGGCGACTGGTCAGGGGTGCCAGGATGTCGGCGCCGAACAGAAACACGTCATTTTTCGGGACGCCTGGCCCGGCGAGGACATTTTGCTCACTGTGGCCATCGGCAATTCCGGCCCACGCTGTTGTCTGGGTCCCGGTCCGCCAGAACCTGCGCCAGTAAAACCGTGCCTGGGCAATCGATTCGAGTTCCACTGCCAGATTGTTGAATTGTGCCGTGGCGGTATCTCCGGGCAGAATGACCTGCACTCCCAGTTGGTCCCGCATGCCGGTATCGAGACTGGCGGCCAGCCGGAACTGGTTCAGCGAAAAATTGTCGAACGACTCCTGGTACTGGTGGTCCCACACTCCACCGAATGCCCAACCACCAGGCGACCGATGAAAAATCCCCACGGTGGAAAACGCCTGCACACGCCCGGAGTTTTCTCCCAGCAGCTCAAACACCTGCACGGCATTGGCCGTTGCTGTCACTCCTCCGCCGACCTGGAAACCGATTCCATTTCCCCCCAACAGTGGCCCTGACCACGCCACGTGGGACTGCATTCCAAGGTGGGCATTGGCACCAAAATCCTGCGGCTGTTTGGAACCATCCAGTCCGAGGAACAGCGTCCGTTCGCCCCGCGGTCCCGGGCCGGCCGGTGACGGGAGGCAATTAAAGTCAGCCACGGAAGAACCCGCGTCAAAACCGGCCTGGTCCGAAAGCGTGATCTGCGGCGGAGACAACGGCGAGAATCCCTGTTGTCCCCAGGCATGGCGCGGACAGTGAATCAGCCAGAAGCAGCAAAACGACAACAGCCAAACATCCAGTTTCATGATTTCGAAAACTCTGAAATCGATTCCGTTTCTGAAGGCCGTTTCGCCTTGTCTTTTGTCGAGTTGGGTTCCTGCCTGACTTTAACAAATTGGAGGACTTTGACGATTATCCGGCTATCTGCAGGAAAAAAAAGGAGAAACGGATTTCCGTTCCGGGGAGGAACTTAAACGGCCCCTCCCAGGAGCGGAATTCGCTTTTCTCCGGCAAATTTGAGAACGCCCGGTTTCCGGCCATTCATTTTTTTCCCGGCCGGTCACGATTTTTGCCTCTCATGCAAAACAGGCGTTCAACCGTTTCGGCGGCGGCGGGCGAACCCGAGGGTTGCCAGTCCGGCCAGGAGCGCCATGCCCGAAGGTTCGGGGATCGAGTTGAGGGCGAAGGCATTCAAAACCAGTCCGCCGCCGATTTGACCCACCAGCGTCGCCTGTCCGGTCGCCAGGTTGACCGTGTACAGGGAACTCTGCGTGCTGCCATTCTGCTGAAAAGCACCCCACGCCACATTCGTCAGTCCGGAGATGTCAAAGCCGCCAACTCCCGTCAGGTCAATCCCGAGCGAACCGACGGTTCCCAGTGTTCCCGCCGAATTGGCCTGGGTCACGAGGATGTCCAGTCCCGTATCAATCCCGTACAGTTGTGTTGTCGTGGCGCCGTCGAAGCTGTTGGTGTATCCGATGTGGACCACATTCGGATCCAGGCCGGCGTTGGGGTCACTTCCCGGATAGAACAGGTCGGTGACCTGCGATTGCACGCCATTGTTGGGATTGATGACATAGTTCTTATTCACATCCGTATCAATGCGGCTGCGATCAATCGTCGGGTTGAAGTCGTAACCAAACTGGGAACCATTCAGCGGCAGGGGAAACATCGGGCCCACCGCCGAAGCCGCACCGGTGCCAGGGTTGATCAGATACAACTGGTTGCTGCTGCCGATCCCATACAGCATGTTGTCGGCCGGTCTAAAATCGATGCCCACAATCTGCTCATTGACCTGCAGCCCCTGCAGTGCAAACGAGGACATGATCGTGCCAGGCGTACTGGTATCAAACGAAATTAGAAACTGGTTGTTGGTCACTCCGTAGGCCAGATCGGCCGGAGACGTCGCGGGTGTCAGGAGGGGCATCCCGATCGCCACGAGAGACAGGATTGCCGATGTCGACAACAGTTGGATACGCATTGAGTCACTCCCTGAGCGGTAATAAAAAGTAAAAAAACATGTACAAAGCGGCTGGAATTCTGTATCGCAGCCGCCATACAGTTCCGGCGTATTTCGCACCGCAGTCAAATACGGAGCGGAAAACTTCCTGTGACACGTTTTCTTCAGCAAACTTTTTTTCGCGGCAGGGAAATGCCAAACGGCTGTTTCGGTCTGCCCGCCGTACAGATCACCGCGCGCAGACTGGAACCAGCGAATCCCTGGTGGACCAGAAATTGAGTCGCAGGCACCCGGCCGCAGAAGGCGCCCCGGAAAGGGATCGCAGGACCAGGTCGGGGCACTGTCTGGAGGAGGGACAGAATTTCACACGCCGCGATGGCCCCCGGCGGTATCATCATGGCCGGCGCCGCGGGTGCGAATTGGATGCCAGACGGCAGCGAAACCGGAAAACGCCAGATCCAGACTATTGCTACCGTGGGGACCGATCCGTTTCCATCCGTTTTTTGATTTTGCTGACTGCATGTTCCGCCTGCAGCGATTCGACCGTTGAGATGTTGCCGTCCGCAATCATCTGCGACAGCGCCGAAACAGATTTTTCCGTTCCCACGTCGCCCAGCAAACGAATCACGTCGAGACGGGTGGTGGCATCGACCAGCAGGGGCAACACGTGCGGCTCGCACTCGCTGCCGTAGGCGGCCAGTACCGAAATGATTTTGTTGCGGTCAAAATTTTTCAGGCGTCCGGCCAGCAGGGGCAACAACTCCGGGTAGGGGTTGGCAATGACCAGGTTGTAGGCCTGCCAGCGGATGGTCTGGCTTGCGTCCACAATTCCCAGTTCCAGAAGCGCGGGGGAGGGCACTGTTGAAATCCGGGAACTAAGTTCGAAGGCTGTTTCCCGAATATATTTGTCGGGCGAATTCATTTTCTGCATCAGGACCTTGAGTGCGTCCGGATCGTTCTGGATGAAAAGCAGTTTGTCCAGCCGTCCCAGCAAATCGCGCAGCTGGTCGGGAGCTTCTGTGTTCGCAATTTTGTCGAGCAAATCCTTGGTCGCGGATTTGATCGACGGCGACACAGAATTCTCCGTGCGCCGCGTGCCTGTTTTCGCAGGGGATCCGTTCCTGGCCGGCGGTTGCGTTGCGGGGTTCTGCGGGGAGCCCGTTTCGGATGACCAGGAAGTGACTATTTCCGGCGCGATCAGCGTACCCGGGCTGGAACCGGTTGTCTGGGCCATCGCCGAATCGTCAGACCGCTGCTGTGGAAATGATCCGTTTGGCGCCGGTGCAGGATCTTTCTGGGCCGTCTGCGCCGGAATTGCCTGTGCCGGAGTTGTCTGCGCCGGAGATGTCTGGAGAGCAGGATCAACAGCAGGTTTGTTGCCGGACGCTTCGCCCACGATGTCATTCCGGATCTGGGGTATTGAGGTTGCTGAAGGCATTTCCCGGGCGGGGAGTGCGGGAGGATCGGAAAACCTGACAGGATTCGTTGCCGTTGGCTGCAGCGCAGGCGTCTGGGTGATGGCGGGCTGCAGTGCCGGTGGCTTCGGCGTCGATACCGGCGGCAAGTCATCTCCGAAGAAATTGGCGGCGAGATCGATGAAAACCGGCGCGGGTAGCGGACGGGGGCGCCGCGCCTGCGACGGATTATCTGTGTCGGGCGTGGCTGCTTCATCTGCCTGGATCGCGCCGGGCTTTAATGTTGGCCAGGCAGGTGAAGATTCGACGGGAGGCGAAACGGGCGGTGTGGCCCCGATTTTTGCTGGCCCAACGTTGAGTAGAGATTTCACACGCTCCAGGTACAGCGCATCTGCCTCGCTGAGTCTTCGCAGCGGCACGACCGCCTCGCGACCGTCGCGAAGCAGCAATTTGACCGCATCGGCTTCGATCGCCTGCAGGGTCGCTTCGATTTGGAATGTACCCGTGTTGTCGACCCAGGTTCGCAGGGGCAACGCGGGCAATTGCTGGGCGCTGACAGAGGGGGATGTGAGAACACCCCATAAACCTGCAGCGAGAGCCACAATGGCGATTCGTCCCGTCCGGTGGGGGCGAAAGGATTGCCTGGTTAAAAACATGGCAGTTCATTTCTGGTCAGTGTCTGGGCCGGGTTCTGTTCCATAAATCCCGGTCGTCCATTGCCAATTTTGCCAGATCCGCCCGGTTTTGGCGACCCGAACTGAATTGGCGGCCGCCGGACCGTCGATTGGGGCGTGGCAAGGGGGGCCGAGGGGGATTCGTTGACCAGACAGCTCGGTTTTTCTAGGATCAAAGCGGTATTCTTCTTTTGGAGACAGGCTGGCATGGCAGAAAATCGACAAATCATCGTCTTTGACACCACGTTGCGGGACGGCGAGCAGTCGCCTGGTGCCAGCATGAATTTGAGTGACAAGATGCAGATCGCCCAGGCGCTGACCGAGCTGGGTGTGGATGTGATCGAAGCCGGTTTTCCGATCGCATCACCGGGTGATTTCGAAGCCGTCCGCGAGATCGCCTCGACTTTTCGCGATCCGCAGATCTGCGGGCTGGCCCGGGCCAACGATGCCGACATCGACCGGGCCTGGGAGGCTCTCAAGCCGGCCTCGAATCCCCGCATTCATGTTTTTCTGGCGACCAGTGCGATTCATCGCGAATTCAAACTGAAGATGACCGCGGACGAAATCGTGGCCCGCGCGGTCGAGGGTGTCCGCCGCGCTGCCGGGTACTGCGACAACGTCGAATTTTCTCCCGAAGACGCCGCGCGAACGGAAATCGATTTTCTCTGCCGGGTGGTGGAAGCCGTAATCGACGCCGGCGCGCGGACCGTGAACATTCCCGACACGGTCGGCTATGCTGTACCCTCGCAGATGGGCGAAGTCATTCGCAACCTCGTCAATCGCGTCCCCAACATTGACCGGGCGGTCATCAGCATCCATTGTCACGATGATCTCGGACTGGCGGTCGCCAACAGCCTGGCGGCGATCCAGAACGGGGCTGGGCAGGTGGAATGCACGATCAATGGAATTGGCGAGCGGGCCGGGAACTGTTCGCTGGAAGAAGTCGTGATGGCGCTGCGGACCCGCAATGACTACTACCAGGCCGATACCGCGATCAATTCCCGGCGACTGGTTCCCACCAGCCGTCTGCTGTCCCGAATTACGGGGCTGGAAGTCCAGCGGAACAAGGCCATCGTGGGGCGAAATGCGTTTGCCCACGAGGCCGGCATTCACCAGGACGGGATGTTGAAAGAACGAACGACTTACGAAATCATGCGGCCCGAAGACGTGGGGCTGGACGAAACCGATCTGGTGCTGGGCAAACACAGCGGACGCGCGGCGCTGGGGCAACGCGCCCGCAAGCTGGGTTTTGAGTTGAACGACCAGCAGCTGCGGACGGTTTTCGACAAATTCAAGATTCTGGCTGATCAAAAAAAGGAAGTCCTCAACGAAGACATCCAGTCGCTGATCGAGGAAGAGATTTCCGGCAAGGTTTGACGGGCTTCTGGCCGCGCCGCCTCTGAAGCCCCTCGCGTCACCCAGCCGCAGCCGAGCTCAAACAACTGTTCAAAAGACCGGGCGGCGAAAACACCTCGGTGATTTCCTGCGGTGATTTCCTGCGGCAATTTTCTGCGGCAATCTGGCGGGACCGGAAAAAAGAGGCCGGAAAAAAGCCTTGCCGGCCGGCAGAGACCGCTTTTGTGCCGTCGCAACCGGTGGCGATTCTGGTGGCCAGTTACACGACCGCCCGGTGCCGGGCCCGTTTTCCCTGGACCCAACTCCACGGAACCTGTATCGACCAGGTTTACCCGGTAATGCTCCCTGCCATTCGGATGACATTGACCGTGTGTTCGGCTACATTGAAAGCCTGCGGGTTTGTGGCCAGACCACTGATTCCCGACAGAATTCGCAATTTCGAAACCGGCCAGTCCTGTCCTGAATCCATCGTTGGCACAGGATGCGGAATCGGATCCGTTCGGCTGAAAACAGACAGAGTGACTTTCATGAATACAAAAACGGTCAGTGCAGTCCTGTTGGTCCTCGGTTGCGTGGCTTCGATAGCCATGGGAGACGACTGGACCGAATGGCGCGGCCCCAGCCGCAATGGTGTTTCGGAAGAAACCGGACTGGCAAAAACCTGGTCGCTGGAAACCGGCGAGAATGTTTTGTGGTCGCACGAAACCGGTGGGCGCGCCACACCGATCATCATGAACGGCCGCGTCTTTCTCGATTGCAGGACCAGCCATGACGTGAGCGATCCGGAACAGGTGATCCATTCGCGGGAACAGGTTGTCTGCTGGGACCTGTACAGCGGCAAGGAATTGTGGCGTCATGAGTTCAATGTTTTCCAGACGGACATTCCCGCGCCGCGCGTCGGCTGGGCTTCGATGTGTGGCGATCCCGAGACCGGGAACGTCTACGTTCACTCCGTCAGTGGAATGCTGATTTGCATGACGGCCGACGGCGAAAAAGTCTGGGAACATTCGCTGGTCGAAGAGTTTGGAGCGATCCTCGGTTACGGCGGCCGGGTCCACTCGCCGATCATCGACGAAGACCGGCTGGTGATCAGTTTTCTGGCGGCCAACTGGGGCGACAGCAAGGGTCCCGGTCCGATGCATTATTATTACGCCTTTGACAAAAAGACGGGATCGCTGCAGTGGGTTGCCGCTCCGGGTACAGCTCCCGAAGGCACCAATTATTCGACCCCGATCGTGACCGTTATCGACGGCCAGCGGATGCTGGTCGGCGGAAACGGGGACGGCGGAATCTATGCCATCAACGCGCGGACTGGCCAGAAAGTGTGGGGGATGCCGATGTCCCACGCCGCGATCAATGCCACACCCGTGGTCAGCGGCGAGCGGGTCTATATCAATCATGGTGCCGACAATGTCGACAATCCGGAATTTGGTCGCGTACAGTGTCTCGACGCAACACAGACCGGCGATTTGACTGCGGCTGCCAGCATCTGGCGGATCGACGGGATCAAGGCCGATTCCAGCAGTCCGCTGGTTCATGATGGTTTGTTGTTCGTGGTTTCCGACACAGGCAACCTGTTTTGCATCGACGCCGAAAACGGCGCCCAGCTGTGGACCCAGAATATCGGTACGGTTGGCAAGGGCAGCCCGACCTGGGCGGACGGACACCTGTTCGTCACCGAGGTCAACGGAAACATTCACACGCTGAAACCTTCCCGGGAAAAATGCGAAGTCGTTAACACGGTGCATTTGCGGGCTGTCGATGGAAATGGTGACGACGAGATTTATGCTTCGCCCGCCTTTGCCGACGGCCGGATGCTGATTGTGTCCCGCGACCGGATTATTTGCGTTGGGACTGAAAACGCCGCGAAACAGGATGTGCCCGCAGATCCGCTGGCACCAGAAGGACCGGCCGAAGGGCCGGTGGCGACAATCCAGTTGCGGCCTTTTGAATCGACGGTCGTCGGCCCCGGATCAGTCAGTTTCCAGCTGCACTGCTACGACAGCAAAGGCCGCCTGCTGGAAGTCCGCGAACCGGAAATTGCTCTCGGCGATGGCATCGCCGGCGAAATCACGAATGCAACCCTGACCGTTGCCGGCGACAGGAATCAGGCCGGAACCGTCGTGGCGAAGCTGGGGGACCTCGAGACCAAAGCCCGGGTGCGCGTGATCAACGGAGCCCAGCACTGGTCCTGGGATTTTGAGGGGCTGACCGGTGTCGCGACTCCTCCCGGCTGGATCCGGGCATTTGCCAAGATGAAGCCGACCGATGTGGAAGGCAATACGGCCATGAAATTCGTGGGCATGGGCCAGGCCAAGGGTCGCCCCAGCCATACCGTCTGGTTGGGCACTCCCGACATGAACGGATATGAAATCCATGCCGATGTCCGGATGGCGGAACAGCGCCGCCAGTTGTCCAGCATCGGTTTGACCGCCAACCGTTACACCTTCATGTTGCGAGGCAACTACAACAAGATTTCCGTGCAGAGCTGGCCGGCTCATCAGCGGCTGGGTGCCGATGCGACTTTCAAGTGCCAGCCGGACGTCTGGTACACCATGAAAATGGACGTGGACATTGCCGATGGCCAGGCCGTGGTGCGGGGGAAAATCTGGCCGCGCGACGAAGCCGAACCGGACCAGTGGAATATGACCGCGACCGACCCGCATCCCAATCTGACCGGCAGCCCGGGCCTGTTTGTTTATGCCCAGACGGATTGCCTGTTCGACAACGTGCGGGTCAGCTTTGACGAGGCGCCAGGTGCTGCGGCGGAACCAGCGACGAAGACGGCCGAAGGAAAATAGTCAGGAAAACTTCAGGAAACAGTCAGGAAAACGGATTTCCCACTCCCTCCCATTACAAGTTGTAATTTTTATCCGGAACGGACATATGCAGGTTTACAAAATATTCTGTTTGACTTCTTTTTTGGCCGCGATGACGGGATTGTCGGGATTGATTCTGACGGCAGGATTGTCCGCCCAGGAAACATCCGCAGCGGCAACATCCGGTGGCTCCTCCAGCATCACAGGCGACTGGACGATGTGGTGCGGCACCCCGGGCCGCAACATGTACAGTGCCGCCACGGGCATCTCGCTGGAGTTTGGGCTGCGCAAACAGAAGAATGGTGATGAAGGCGAAAACGTGGTCTGGTCCCGGCAGCTGGGTTCGCAGACCTATGGCAACCCGGTGGTGGCTGGCGGCAAAGTCCTGGTGGGGACCAACAACCACGCCGAGTATCGCCAGCAGCACAAGGGCGACCGCGGGGTGGTGCTCTGCTTCGATGAAAAAACAGGCGAGTTTCTCTGGCAGCTGACCCGTGAAAAACTGCTGGCCGGACAGGTCAACGACTGGCCCGACCAGGGCATCTGTTCCAGCGCCGTGGTCGAGGGTGACCGGGCCTGGGTCGTCACCAACCGCTGCGAATTGATGTGCATCGATACGGAAGGGTTTCATGACGGCGACAATGACGGACCTGTGACGGACGAAGTCGATGCCGAAAAACAGGATGCCGACATTGTCTGGAATATCGACATGATTGAGGAATACGGTGTGTTTCCCCACAACCTGGCAACCAGCAGTCCGGTGATTCACGGCGATCTGGTGTATATCGTCACGGGCAATGGTGTCGACGAAGCCCACCAGGAGATTCCGTCACCCCGTGCGCCGTCGTTCATCGCAGTCAACAAGAATACCGGGGAACTGGTCTGGGAACAGAACTATCCCGAAAATCACATTCTGCACGGGCAGTGGTCCAGCCCGGCGGTGGGCGAAGTCAACGGCGAGGTGCAGATTTATTTTCCCGGCGGCGATGGCTGGCTGTACGCCCTGCGGCCGGACAACGGAGAAATCATCTGGAAGTTTGACTGCAATCCGAAACACACCAAATGGGAACTGGGCGGGCGCGGTTCGCGCAACAATCTGATCGGCACTCCGGTGTTCCATGAGAACTCGGTCCTGATTGGTGTCGGGCAGGACCCCGAGCACGGGCAGGGGGTCGGACATTTCTGGCGCATCGACGCCACCAAAACCGGCGATGTCAGTGCGGAATTGGGCGAAATCGGTGAGCCTGGCCAGCCGAATCCGGACGCGGCTGTCGTCTGGCATTACGGCGGCGTCGATGAAGATGGCTCGGTGACTGGAAAACCGGGCGGCGTGGTTTTCGGTCGAACCATGTCAACCGCTGCGATACATGCCGGTCGCGTTTTCATAACGGACTTGAGCGGAGTCGTTCACAGTC
>JBGSVU010000257.1:0-2091 GCA_041752775.1 Pirellulaceae bacterium
ACCACAATTCCTTTCGTGATGGGCTGAGCTCCGTCTCTCCGTCAAGCACGCGAGCAAAACAGCCAACCGCGCTGGCATTGGGTACAATGACCCAATACGAACTTGGCCCTCCTGTTGCTGTTAAAATCGGCTGACAGGGCAAGATAGGTTAAAACCAGTATGAAATCTGATAAAAAAAGATTTTGTTTTTGGCCAGGACGTTTTGAAAATGACAGTTGTGCCAAAGGTAACGTCCTTGCCACCAGGGCAGACCGTCCGGCCCGGCCAGAATCCCCAGCAGAAACCCGCCATCCGTGAAAGAATCCGATCCCCAATTCGATCCGGGGCGTGCACCCAAAGCCGTCATCGCCAGGATGAGTCTCTACCTGCGGCAGGTGGAACGTGAAATTGCCGAAGGAAACCCCACCATCAATTCGCGGCGGCTGGGGCAGTTACTCGGGTTGTCCGATTCGCAAGTCCGCCGGGATCTCGGCTGGTTCGGACAATTCGGATATCGCGGTATCGGATACCGGTGTCAGGAGCTGGTCGACAGGATTCGGGAAATTCTCGGCACCGGACGGCCGTGGCCCGTGGCCCTGGTCGGTTGCGGCCATCTGGGCCAGGCGCTTCTGGGGTATGCCGGATTTTCCCGACAGGGTTTCGCGGTCCGGGCGGCTTTTGACCGCGATCCACAGCTGATCGGGCAGCACATTCGTGGCATCCGGATTTCCGATTTTTCCGAATTCCCTGAAATTGTCGGGCGGGAAGGAATTGAACTGGCCATTCTCGCCGTCCCGGCGGACCAGGCGGAAACGACCGCCGCACAGATCGCCGGCTCCGGGGTCACCGGAATTCTGAACTTCGCCCCCACACTGCTGAACCTTCCCGGCCCGGTCACGGTCAGCAATGTGGATCTGACGATCGAACTGGAACAATTGGCCTTTGCAGTTGTCCAGCACCGGGGAAAACGGTAAAACAGGCAAATCGGGAAACGCCTGCTGAAAACTGTTGTCAGCTGAAAACGGTTTAAACGGTGCTTTTGCGAATTCTGCCACTGCCCGGTGGTGTAATGGTAACACTTCTGATTTTGGTTCAGACATTCAAGGTTCGAATCCTTGCCGGGTAATCGCCACTTCTGGCCGGAAAGCACGCCGAATATCCCAAGTGTCCATTTGGTAGCGGAGTTTTGGCCGGCTTTGTTGAAGAGCCTGGGCCGGTCGGATGTTTTGCCAAATCAGATCTGTTTTCCTTTTTGGATCGTCCATAACAACTGAAAACGTTTCCCTCTGACGAACAGCCCGACCGCTTCGCGGCATGGCTTGAATATTTTCCAGGATTCCGCTTGCGTAAACAGCTTGCAGCGGGAATCATTCTTTTATCAGCCCAACGAACAACGGACTGGCCTTGATCGCACACCCGTTCCCAGGTGCGACCAAACAGGACATGGCTGCATGGCCACACAGGAAGTCTTGTCAGAACCACAGCTCCGGCATCATCGCCGGCGAATGGTTCGAATTTTCAGCTTCTGCCAAAACCCTCCAGTCCGCTGTTTCGTATTTCGTGCTGGCAGACGCTCCGATTTCGCCCATCGGTGCCGATTGCGTTTCGCTTGTAAACAATGGATTGTCGGGCTGGTCAACAGGATGACCGCCCGGGACTGTTGAAATTACAGAGTCCCGATGCCCCAGGCTATTCGCATTTGACCGGAACGAATGGTCCAGTTCCGTTCACTCGCAAATCCGACCATGCGCAACAGTAACTCGAATTTTTTTACAGGGGTCCAGTCATGAACAAAACCTATCTCATCAGCCTTGTCGCCGCCGGTGCGATGCTGACCAGTCTGTCCGAAGCCCAGGTATTTCGTCGCGGGGGTGGCGGCTATAACCCGCCCGTTTACCAGCAACCCCAGTATTACCCGCCCCAGCAGCAGGGTGCCGTCCAGCAGGGTGTTGGCCAGAACGGCATGATTCAGCAGGGCGTCATTCAACAGGGCGTGCAGAACCAGATTCCGGGCCAACAGGAACCTGTTCGACACTGGTCGCAGACGCTGTTGCAGGACCGCGACCACGATTTCGGCGCGGTGGCCAAACTGGCCAAGACCGAGCATGTGTT
>JBGSVU010000258.1:0-2118 GCA_041752775.1 Pirellulaceae bacterium
GAAAAATTGTTTACCGCCGTGTGATGGTGCAACTGGCATCGGGGCATACCCATCGGGCCACTGTCACGGGGTCCGGGGAGAATGCCCAGGTCGAGTTGGGAGTTTCGGCAGGGTTTTTTCGGTCCCGCCGGCCGATTTACGCAAACGGCCTGCAGTCGTTCAACCGGGTGGGTGAGCCAGCCGGCAACAGCGTCGGGAAGGAATGGAATTATCGCGAGTACATTGATGGTGGATCCGCGGCCAATCCCGAGACGCTATCGAGGGCCGAGTTTACATACAGCGGAATTACGGCCAGTGCCTTTCCGGATCCGGACAGGCCGGTGCTGGAATTGACCCTGGCGATTTTCCGGACTTACCTCGGCGACATCCAGCAAAGAGTAATTGCGAGTATCCAGTTTGAAAGCATTCCCGAAGATCCCCAGACGGATACGAGGCTGCAAAGTGACCCGATCCGGTTCGAAACTGCCGAAATGTCCATCCAGCCATTGCCGATATCACGAAAACTTTCGGGACGCCGGCTTTCCGCCGATGGAACGATTCTGGAAACCGGACTTTACGACCTGTTCGACGATTACGCCGGATCGGAAAATCACCGGTTGAAAGTGGTACTTCGCTGCGAAGACATCAACCAGTACATCGGAGTGGCCCAGGCCGACGTCTATTTCCGCAGTCGCGATGATGTCTTTTGGTGGAATTTCGCCAAGGGGTATCTGGGGTTGTGGGCCCAGATGATGATTGTGGTTTCGGTCGGCGTGGCCCTGAGTACTTTCCTCAGTACGCCGGTGACGATTCTGGGGGCGCTGGTTGTTTTTCTGGTTGGTTTCTGTTCGCCATTTATCCGCTATCTGGTCTCGCCCGATGCCGAGGGCGGTGGACCGATTGAGTCCTTTGTGCGAATAATATCGCAGATGAATGTGGTGCAGGGGCTGGAGACCAACTGGCTGAATACCCTGATGATCAATACGGACAAGCTGATTCTGACGGTCCTCAACTCGCTGACCTGGCTGACGCCGAATTTTTCAGAACTGGATTTTTCCACTTATCTGACCCACGGATATTCCATTTCGAACGACCGCATGCTGATGGCGTTGCTGGTCAGTCTGGCCTTTGTGGGCGGTTGTTCGCTGATCGGCTATTTCACCCTGAAAACGCGGGAAATCGCGGGGAAATCATGAACCAGTCCGAAACGTTTGTACGCAAGGCGATTTATATTGTGCTGATTGGTTTTCTGCTGGTCCCGATCTGGCAGATTTCCGGGCCTGCCAGTTACGACCGGGAGAGCGGTGGGGTCAAGGCCGGCGGGCTGATTTCGCAAATGCGGCAGAATTACCGGCTGTCCCAGTCGCAGTTGAGCGACATTGACCCGACCAGCGAAACCATGAAACTGGCCACGCTCGGGTTGCGCGGCGTGGCGGTCAATCTGTTGTGGATGCAGGCCAATGAGCAGAAGAAAAAAGAACAGTGGGACAATTTTGAGGCCACGCTGAATGCACTGATCAAGATCCAGCCCAATTTTGTCCGGGTCTGGGAGTACCAGGCGCACAACATGTCCTACAACATTTCGGTCGAGTTTGATGATTTCGAGTACCGCTACAGCTGGGTCCGCAAAGGAATCGAGTTTCTGGCTGGCGGGATTCCCTACAACCTGCGAGAGCACAAAATCCTGGACGGGCTGGGAGATTTCACCGGAAAGAAAATTGGCAATGCCGACGAAAAATCACAGTACCGCAGAATGTTTCGTGCCGATTCGGATTTTCACAGCCGGATGGCGAAATACATTGAACCGCAACTGTACGATCACCCGGTGTACGGCCATGACCACTGGCGGATGGCCTATTGGTGGTTCGACAAGTCGGAGAAGCTGGTCGAAAATTCGGGCGTGACGAAACGCACCAATGATCTGGTTTTTTACATGAAACGACCGTCGCAAATCCGTCACCAGGCGATCGCCCTGCAGAATGAATTCAGGACCGAAGCCAACATTCGCGAGGTCTGGCGCGAGGCCCAGGATGTCTGGAAGCGTTACGGCGACCGGCCGATCAAGACCTCAACCGGTTCGGAAATATCGCTGAATGGAGTGGCGGGCGCCTTTCAGCGCCGGGAAGACGTTCGCCGAAA
>JBGSVU010000259.1:0-3078 GCA_041752775.1 Pirellulaceae bacterium
GGCGCCGTCCTGAAAACTGACCCGGACCTGGAAGCGATTCTGGACAAGGCCGCCCGGTACCAGGCCGATGGCAACTGGGATGTGGCCAGCAAATTGTGGCAGGCCGTTCTGGAACGGAGCAACGACACGCTCGTCTCACGCGACGGGCGGACCTATCACTCGATGACGGACCAGGTCGAACAGATTCTGGCGACGCTGCCACCCGCGGGGCTGGACGTTTACCGGATTTCGGCGGATGCTGCGGCGCGTGAGATTCTGGCGCGGGCGCCCGATCCCTGGGACTTGCAGTCGCTGGCCGCGGTGACGCAAAAGTATTTTCCCAGTAGCGTCGGTGACGAGGCCGCGTTCCGGATGGCGTGTGTGTTGATGGACCGCCACGAATTCATGGGCGCCCAGCGGACCCTCGAAAAGATCCTGCAACTGCACCCCGACTCGACGGTCAACCGGACCGACGTTGTGACCCGGCTGGCGCTCTCCTACGCGCTGTCGGGACATGCCGAACTGGCGCAGTCGCTGCTGCAGTCCGAACCCGCCGCCGCGGCATCGCCGGCGGGCGAAAGCGTGACGCAGTTTCTGCAACAGCTCGAACGCGGTGGATCGGAGGAATTGCGGCGGCTGGTGGGAAGTTCTTTTGCCAGTTACCGCGTCGAACGAACGCTGCCGGCGGATTATCTGGAACAGCCGCTGACAGCGACGTGGCAGTTTGTGATCGATCCCCAGTCGAATCTGAAGTACAGCAGCCAGGATGCCAAAGGTCGCGTGCAGAAAGAGTCTGCCGGTGCGGAGGACAATTTCGCAGATTCCAATGTGACTTCGCTTGAGCAGAGTTTGAACAAGGAGTGGAGCAAAAACAGCTGGCGGCCTGCCGGTGGCCTGGCGTTTGCCGGCGACAGGATTTTTTTCAAATCGGCGGTCAACCTTACGGCCTGGCCAGTGGAACCGGGCGACAGTCCGCTGTGGGCCAGTGCCTGGTTGAACCGTTACGAGATGGACTCATCGACGCAGGCCATGTTGCAGATTCGGGCCAACGCCGGAGGCTGGGCTCGCGGCCAGAGGGAAGCGGGCGGTTCGCAACAGCCGCAGAGCGAAACATCGGTTCTCTTTTTCGGCGACGAAGTCCACAATTCCATGACGGTGGTCGATAGCAGGGTCTACGCGATCGAAGGTGCCAGTTACGATTCCAGTGGGCAAAACAGACGGGTCGACAATCGCGCCCTCATGATGGGCGGCCGGATGGCCAGGTCGCGAACGAATTTTCTGGCTGTCTACGACGCGACCACGGGTCAGGCTCTGTGGCGGGTTCCCAAAAGCGAACCCCGCCAGGCGGCCGATCCGGTCCGCAATCCGCCCGCCGAAGCCCTGCCGGACGATGCCGCGGCAGCGCCGGCGCTCAACCAGGCTGGTGTGGCCATCGCAGCCGGCGCGGCCAACGATGCGCTGGCTCTCGAATCGGGCGGGTTCATGGGCGCGCCGATGGTTGTCGGATCCCTGGTGTACGCGGCACACAACCAGTCCGGAGCGATCTACGTTTACTGTTTGGACGGCGACAACGGGGGCGCGGTGGTCTGGCGGACTTACCTTTGTGCGGAACCCGATTCGGGCGCGGATCCCTGGGCGCCGATTACGATCACCGGCGAAGGCAGCGACCTGTTCGTCGGCTCCGGTTTGGGCGTGGTCTTCTGCCTGGACCAGGCCACCGGCAACGTGCGCTACGCGCACCGTTACGAACGGGATGTAAAAAGTCCGCAGCCACGCGATCCGTTCGGCATGATTTCGACGTCCATGGGCGATATCAACGGGTGGTCCGAAGACCTGATCATTCCGTGGGGGCGCGAGATGATCTGCCTGACCTCGGATTCCTCAAAAATCGTGTCGCTCGACCGGCGGACCGGAGAGATTGTCTGGCAGGCCACGATCGATCCGCTGGGTGAACGTTTTGAATATGTCCTGGGTATCCACAATCGCGTGCTGTATGCCGCGGGCACCGGGACGATTGTGGCAATCGACCTGGACGGACATGGGCGCATGCTGTGGGGCGGCGAAGCGATGTTCGGTGAAGGCGTTTCGCGGGGCCGGGGGATTCTGACGGAAAACGGAATTTGCATTCCGGTGGAAAGCGAAATCTGGCAGTTTTCGCTGACTCCCGATTCGAGTGTGCCCGAACCGGTCCTGCGGGCCCAGGTCAACCTCGGCGTTGCGGCCCCGGTCGGAAATCTGACCAGTGACGGAACGCACCTGTGGGTCCACGCCGGCAGCCGGATTTTCCGGCTGGAAAACGCGACCGGGGCCACTTCCCGCGATGAAACCTCCTCCAGCCAGAAACCAGAAAGCAGCGAAACAACCGAATGAACAGGCTGATGGCACAATCCGGATGGTGGGAATGGTTGACAGCCAGCGAGCGGCGCGGCGAAGGCACGTTGCGCTGGACCTGGGCTGCGCTGCCTGAGTCGTGGGGCGTTTTCGTCTGGTTGCTGCTGACCGGCGCAGCGGTGTTTGCGGTCATCTGGATGTATCGTCGGGAACCGGGCAGTTGTCCACCCGTGGTGCGGGCGATTCTGGCCGGCCTGCGCGTTGCAACTGTGTTGGCGCTGATCGTGCTGCTGTTGCGTCCGTCGGTGTTCTACCAGCAGGTCAGCCTCAGCCGTCCCACCATCGCCATCCTCCGCGACAAGTCGGTTTCGCTGCTGCGCGGCGACCAGTACCAGGACCCGGCCCAGGCCCGGCGGCTGGGTGAGTTGACGGGATTCAATGCCGAAGAAATTGCGGGCGGAGACATTTCGCGGCAACAACTGGTCAACCGCCTGGTTGGGTCGGGCAACCCGGAGTTGCTGGAAGAGATTCGCAAAAAAGCCAACGTCGACGTGCGCGATTTCGCGGTCAATTCGGTCGTCGCCGGTTCCGTCCCCACCATTTTCGACGAGCGGGATTCTGCCAGCCAGAAAAACGCCGGCGGTGCAGAACCCCAGTCGACCGGGTTGACGCCCGAAATTTTGCCGCTGGAATGTGATGGCCCCGGGACGGATATCTGGCAGGCCCTGCGCGACACACTCGATTCGACTCAGCGTTTGTCGGCGATCG
>JBGSVU010000260.1:0-8980 GCA_041752775.1 Pirellulaceae bacterium
TCCGCCGCCGGCAATCCGCCAGCCGTTCGCGGTCGCGTTGCAGTTTTTCGCACCACGCCAGCCAGACGTGGGCCGCCAAAACCGGCTGGGCCCGCCGCAAATGGGTATAGGCCGGCAGGATCACGCCGCGGTCCGTCCCGCAGCGCTCCACAAAGGCCGTCTGCAACCGGGCCAGTTGTCCATCGATCCGGTCGATCGCGTCGCGCTGCCACAGCCGCAAATCGGTGGCCACCTGGTCGTTGCGGCTGCGCGCCGTGTGCAGTTTGCGACCGACATCACCCAGCCGCCCGATCAGCGCCTGTTCGATGTGCATGTGGATATCTTCCAGCCGGATATCGAGAGTGAAATTGCCAGCCGCGATCTCCTCGCCGATTGCGGCAAGCGTTTCAACAATCTGCCCGCACTCTTCGCTGGTAATGATTCCCTGGGCCGCAAGCATCCGGGCATGCGCGGTCGAACACTGAATATCGTATGGAGCCAGAACGTGATCAAAGCTGATGCTTTCGGTAAAGCTCTCGACACGCTGGTCAACGGCGGAATCGAAAGCTCCGCTGCGGCTGGGACTGGGGCTGGACAACGCTGCATTTACTCCGGAAAGTTCTCGGGTGACGGTTGCCTGGGAATGTACCAGCATTCCATTGCGGAAAAAATCGGCTATGGCAATTTTCGCTGAAAACAGCCGGAAATACCCGTTTGTATCCCCTGCCCCGCCGCTGAAGGCAACAATTTCATGCTGTTGCGGCTTGATGAATTTTTGAATGCCGTGAAAACGGACGCTGGCCAGCGGCGAAACCGGCCGGTTTCTGACTCCAGCCGGAAGCTGCCGGGCAAACGCTATTGAGCCGGAAGCTACCGCCAGATTTTTCGGTGTAAGAAAACCCCTGCAACGTGTAAGATAACAGGCCGCGAGTTCGCGTCGCCCGAAGGCTCCTTTTCATCCCACCGCTTTTTTCATGCCGCCTGGCATTGCCCCGAATGAACCCTGACATCAGCACTCAACTGCCACTGCACTGGCAAGGCAGAAATTCTAATTGCCCGCGGGGCGACGCCCGGTGGTTGTTCGCAGCGGTCTGGCGCATCTCGCTGCCTGTCGCACTACTGGTTATTTTCCTGATGTTCCCGGGCGGTTCCATGGCGTCCGGTGCCCTGCCCTCTCAGGCCGACGGCGAACAACAAATTAATCCGGTCCGACAGGATCCGGCGAAACAGGATTCCGGGGACCAGGTGGTGCAGGAAAAAGGATCGGGTCCCGACTTGGTTGTCGCACAGGATTCTGACCCGGCTTCCGGGCAGAAACCCGCGACGGAATCAGATCAGCAAAAGCAAACCGTTGACCAGGATGTTGAATGGCCTGTGGCCGAGGACGGCTGGTTAATCGTCACGCCGCCGAATTCGAATGCGACCATTCATATGCCCCTGTCGCCCCGGCCGGCCCAGCGTGAAATGGTGCCGGTGGAAGGGATGCCGATTACAGTCCACATGAACGCCGTGGTCGATGACAACCAGGCCAATTTCGTATTTGCCTGGCACGACCAGCCCGTTCCGAAATCGCCGGCTGATGCCAAGAGCCTGTTGTCCGGGGCTGTGAACGGAGCTCTGGCCATGACGTTGGGTGAGCTGGAAACGAGTGAGCCGCGTAAATTCGGGGAGCATTTTGGATGTGAGTTTCGCATCCGTTTTGCGTTTCGGGAGCAACCGATGCGCGTGGCCAGCCGGGTAGTGTTGGTCGGTGGCCGCATGTTTCAGATGACCTATGTTGCCGCAGAAAAGGCCTTCAGCGAAGAGGACTATACGCGTTTCACCGGGTCGTTTTTGCTGGTGCCTGTCGTTCCTGAGGAACCGGCCCCAGCCGCCGCCGGACCGGAAAAATCCGCAGAATCGGAAAAAACAGCCCAGCGGGATGGTGGCTGACCTGTTACGCTGACGATTCTGGCTCTCGGTCTGGATTCGGTGCCCATCCCGGTTCGGCAATGCCGTCGGGACCCCGCCGAAAGTAAAGCGGAAATACGGGGATTCAGCCTGAAATTGACTGGTTTTGCCCTCTTCAGAGTCCCGGCAATCGTGGTCCGGCTTCGGACCGGTTTGCTGCCTGGATCGATGAACCCTGCTCCCCCCGACCGGATTGGGTGAGGGGGTGGGCGGCAGAAATCCCGGATTCCGGGCAAAAACTTTCTTGTTGATATTTCCGGTCTGAGTTAATCTGGAAGCTTGGAAATTGCGGAGCGACTGCGTAGAGTTTGCTTCGTAATCCGGATTTTGCGTCTGTTATTTTCCCTTTCTGACATTTTCTTCCGACGCAATTCTCCCGGTGTTTTCCAGTGGCGGGTTGAAGTTCTTCCCGCAAAAATAGCCTCCATTCCTGTTTTTCAATTGTCGAATTGCCATGAAAAATCAACGCCGCAACCGTTCCACTTCCCAGGCCAAACGCTCGCAGCTTGTCCGTCGCGCAGACGCCCAGAAAAAAATTGCAGCCGAATACTCGGTGTTGGAACCGCGACAGTTGCTGGCCACTGATTTTGGTTTGAACTTTACCGGATCGACCTACCAGACCAATTCGAATGTGGATAATCCCAACATGCAGGGCGACATCGGGACAACGCATGCGATTGAGGCGATTGTTGACAGGATCCAGATTTTCGACCGCTTTACGGGCGCCAAAATTCTGGACAAGACGCAAACGCAGTTTTTTATTGACATCGGCGGTACGGTACAGCAGCCGATTACAAATTCACAGGTGATCTTTGACAAGCTGGACCATCGCTGGATTATTGTCGGCGAGGGGGCTGGCGGGGGCAATTACCTGCATTTGGCCATTTCCAACACGGCCAACCCGGCGAATGGATGGCTGTCCCTGCGATTCGTTGGCGATTCGGTGGGTGTGCGGCACAACGGAGAATTGTCCGTTGGAATGGATGCCGACGCGCTGTTGATCACAACCCGCAATACGGCATCGCTGCCCGGTTTTCCCCTCAGCTCGTCGGTCTACACAATTCCCAAAGTGGATTTGTATCAGCCCAGCCCGACCGTCACCAACATGAGCCGGTTTGAGAACCTCGACGCGGCGACCTATGGTGACTATCTCCGTGCGGCCAGCAGTTTCGAGGCGTCGGACGGCCGGGCGACGTTTATTGGCAATCTCGGCAACGGGACTGAAACCACCCGGTTCGATGTGGTTGGCCCGGCCGCTGCGGGCGCCACGATCACGCCACCGACAAAAATTCTGTTCAATTTCAATCCTTTCGTTCCGACGCTCAATTTCGGCGCCTTTGTTGGTCCTGGAATTGACGCGCGACAGGAACACCCCGACGACCTTTATATTGCCAACAACCGGGCACCGGGACAGGGTGCCACGACCAATATTTATGCCGATGCCGTGGACATGAATGGCAGCCTCTGGTTCGTTCAGTCGACCTTTTTCGACTGGGGTGGTGCCGGTGAATCGACAGTGGCGCTGATGTACGAAATTACCAAAGACGGGTATGTTTCCAGCGGCCCCACCTTTGATTTTGGCGGGCCTCCACTGGGGCCGCTGGCTGAAATACCTGCCAATGGACGGCTGCAGGTCCAGCTCGTTGCCATGCAGGCTGGCGATCCGCGCGGCCCCGATCCGTGGGAATGGGACGTGTTTAATCCATCGATCGACGTCAATGAATTCGGTATCGTGAATGTCAATTACACGATTTCCACGCAGGAATATTTTGAAGATCCTGATCCGAATTACGCCGGATTTGCCACCGCGGCCTCGTCCACGGGTGTCACGGTAAATGGCAAATCCCAGTACGATCCGATCTTCGACACGATTTTCTGGACGGAGCGAAACACCCAGTTCGCGGCACCCGTTTTCATTCAGCCCGGGCTGGATGTTTACCAGAACAACGGGCTCAGCCCATCAACCTGGAGCTACCGGTCCTCCACCAATTTCGATCCGCTGGATGTGAACAATTTCTGGTCCAACGTCCAGTGGGCCAACACGACCAGTCGCTGGAGCACCCAGTTTACAGAACTCAGCCCCAACCGGTTGATCGCGGAAATAACCGCCAACGACCTGGACAATGTCATCACGATTCGCCGCAATGCTGTCAACAACAGCCTGATGGAAGTCGAGATCGACGGGACCGTTACCGATCTGCTGCCCTACTCTGTGGTGGGCCGGTTGATCATCAACGGTTTTGATGGTTCCGACACCTATTTTATTGACTTCAGCAACGGCGATCCGATTCCTGACGACGGACTGGAAATCGATGGCATGCGTGGTCCGGACGTGATTCAAACGAACGATCCCAATGGCGCCCGGTTTGTCGTTGATCAATTCGCTGGCGGAACTTTCAATGAAAAGACCGATTTCCGCAACATCGAAGAGCTGGAAGGGGGCGATGGGAATGATTCGTTCCTCGTCACCAACCGGATTAATCCGGCCACCAATCAGGTCATCAGTGCCGGTTTTATCGATGGATCGCTGGTGGGAAATGGCGGCGACGACCTGTTCCATTTTGCATTTATTGATGTCCCCAATGTGGCTGCACCGAACCAGCTGGCCCGTCCCAAGATCGGTGACAGTGTGATCGGTGGAACGGGTTTCAATACGCTCAGTTTCGAAAACAGCCAGTTTGATACCCAGCTGGAACTGCTCGGCTATGGCCTGAATGCCGGATACGAAGGTCGCTCGGTGGCAGCCAGTCTGGCCGACAGCCCGATCGGCGGTGACCAGCCCGACGACCGTTTCTATGACATCAGCTTTGTGATGGGCAGCCTGACTCATTTTGACGGGATTCGTCAGGCCAACGGCATTTTCGACGAACAGATCAATGTGCTGGTCGATGACGAAGATTCCATTTACGAATCGAACGGCGTGCAACTCGGTTTCTTTGAAGTCAACGCGGTCAGTGGCTCCAGTTTTGTCGACACCTTTATCGGTATTCGTAACCGGGTGAATCCGCTGCAACTGAACGGGCTGGGTGCCGACGACGTTTACCACTTCTCGTCCGATGCACCGACCAACATGGGATCGACGTCGCCGCTGCAGGGGCTGCTGTTTGCCCAGGGTGGTGCCGGCAATAACGTCATGTCGGTCAGCAACCGGGGCGGAACGGCGAACACTAATGGCCTGATTCTGAACAACCGCATCAGCGGGATCGGCGAAATCGCCTACAACGCGATCGGTGGCACCTTCGCCCTGACCGTCTGGACTTCGGAATTCGGAGACAAGATCGATCTGCATTCCTTCTTCCTGACCAACACGCTGAACCTGCATTTGCTGGGTGGCGACGACCGGATTTCGATCCAGGACCTCAGCAAGGCCACGATAAACGTCTATGGTGGCGACGGCGACGATGTCTATGCCATCGACAGAATCCAGAACATCGACTTGCGAAACCTGTCATTGATCGACAGCGTCGGTTCCGAGCGGGACCGTGTGACACTGGTAGGGACTTTGCTGGACGAAACATTTGACATCGATTCCGATACCTTCGTCGATCTGAATGTGATCTACGTTGGCATCGAAGTGTACGGAGTGGAAGGCCGGGCAGGCAAAGACACCTTCAATATCCGCTCCACCAATTTCGAGCTGTACATCGATGGCGAATCGGGCGACGATGTGTTCAACATCGCTTCGGACGCACCATTCAATTTGGGCGACGTTACGACGATTCTGAATGATGTCACGATCGAAGGCGGCAGCGGTCGCAACGTAATAAACGTATCGGCCCGCAGTTCGATCGCACTGAAAAACGTGACTGTTTTTGCCGACTACATCGAAGGCATGCTGCCCACGACGCTGTTCTACCGTGCCACGGGCGGCAGCTTTTCCAAAACCACCGGGGACGGCGGAATCTACCTGGTCGGATCCGACAATTTCCCGGATACCTTTACGGTGACTGGCCTGCTGGCGGGCAATACCATGAAAATTGACTCGCTCGGGGGCGATGACTATTTCAACGTCCAGGCCGGTGCGCTGGGCAATGTTTTGCTCAACGGTGGCGCGGGCAACGACAGATACCAGGCCATTTTCTCGGGCACCGGTGGACGCCGCGTGACCGTCAATGACAACGGTGTCAGCGGGGACGACCGGTTGATTGTTGTGGGAACTTCGGCCGCGGATGTGGTTTCGATTTCATCCACTGTGGTCAGCCGCGGCGGCGAAACCGTGGTGCGCCAGTCTCCCCTCACCCTGGCCCGTGTTCTGACCATGGGCGGAGATGACACGATTAGTCTGAACGGCGGCATCGCCACCAATGTGCACCTCTTCGGTGGCGATGGCATCGACAACTTGCAGGTCAACGGCACCTCGGCCATTACCGGATTGCGGCTGTATGGTGAATCCGGCGATGACATTTTGCAGTTCAACGCCACGCTCGCTGCGACCTCGTCCCAGGCCTATGGCGGCGATGGCGATGACCGGATTTCCTTCTCCCAGAATGTTCTGGGGAACAGTTCGGCCGACGGCGAGGGCGGTAGCGACCGGGTCACGATCACCGTGGCCGGCGGCGGCACCCGCTTCCTCGACATTCGCGACAGCGGTACCACCGGGACCGATATGCACACGATTTACGGAACGGCTGGCAACGACACTTTCTGGATGAGTTCTGTCCAGGTGTCTTACCTCAGCCAGCGCGTCGTATTCGACAGTTCCTCCGAACGGTTGACCCTGACCATGCTCGACGGACTGGATTCCCTCGTGGTGACTGGCAGTGCTGCGGCGATTACCCGCGTCAACGCCGGTAACGGTGACGACAGCGTCGAAGTCCGCTCAACCGACCTTTCACCACAACTGACGGTCGACGGTCAGGCCGGAAACGACATCATCAGCGTGGTGAAAACGTCGGCAATGACCAATACCACCGTGCTCGGTGGGACCGGCAACGACCAGTTCTTTGCGGGATCCAATTTGCAGAAGGACAACGGCAAACTGGACGACGTGCAGGGATTTGTTTCCTACGGTGGTGGAACCAATGGAACCAACGGCGAAGACCGCCTGATCATCAACGATCATGGTACCAGCGGAGCCTACAACTACTTCCTGACCCCCAAGGTTCTTCGCTCTCTGCCCGGACCCAACCAGTTGGCCCGTCCGCTGTTCAAGGGAATCAACTTTGACGGCGAGATGGAGTTCGTTCGGCTGGACGGTACCGCCCAGGCCAATTACTTTGTTGTCGATGCCAGCCAGGACACCACCTTCTACATCGATGGCAATGCACCGAACCCTTCGGTCGTCAATGGCGATTCGTTATTCCTGCGATCCACGCAAGGGGACGGTCACGTCCAGCACATCATTTCGCCATCGCTGGGGACCGGTTACTGGAGTTTCACCAACGGCAACGAGTTTGTACGTTACGAAAACATCGAGTTCCCCTATGCCACGCCGGAATCTTCGTTTTCCGCACCACCAGCCATGTACGGAGCCGGACTGGGACTGGGTGGCAACAGCGGAAACAACTATCCGTCAGGCGGCGGCAGCCCCATGGCGATGTTTGGGGCACCGACTGGCGGATCCGGAAACAGCGGTTCCGGTGTGACGCCGGGACAACTGTATGGCTCCATCCCGCTGGATGACGACGGAGACCTGTTGGGTGACCCGGAATCGCTGTTCCATGAAAACGGAACGTCGGTCGACAGCCTTGATGAGGCTTTTTCCACCTCACTGGAAGAGTTGTTTGCCTGATCCGGAATAGGCCGGGATCGCCCACGCACGGCCGTCGGTGAACTGTCACGGGTTGTTGCACGCAGAATGAATCGGTCATTCAGCGTGCCTCCCGCGACGGGTTCGTTGCGGGTCTGGCGGGCCCGAAATGAGAGTTCATTTTTTGTGCCAAAATTCGCACGGCAACGGGCAACCACAGGTCGGGCGCCTCCGGTTCCCGGGTTCGCCTGACCGGGTGCCGGCGCAAATCAAAAGCAGCGCAGATCAAAAAAAGTGACATCGTGCGATCAGGACCGGCCGAGGTATTCACCCGTTCGGGTATCGATCCGGATGATGTCGCCGATGTTGACGAATGCCGGACAGTTGAACTCCGCTCCCGATTCGACCTTGACCGGTTTAGTCACGTTTGTCGCGGTATCACCCTTGACACCTGGATCGCAATACTCGACTTTCAGTTCAACGTGGTTCGGTGGCGAGAGGGTGATGGGCAACCCGTTGTAGAGTACCATGGAGCACTCCATGCCATCTTTCAGGTATTTCCAGGAATCATCGACCTGGTCTTCGGTCAGTTCGTACTGTTCGAAGGTCGTCGTGTGCATGAACACAAATTTTTCACCCTGGCGGTAGAGGAATTGCACCGCGGTTTCCTCCACGTCGGCAGCTTCCAGGGTATCGCCACCCTTGAATGTCCGTTGCAGGACTGTGCCGCGAATCAGGTTCTTGAGTTTGCATTTGTAGAGCGCGTTCCCCTTGCCGGGTTTGACAAAGTTCATTTCCGTCATCAGAAATGGTTCGCCATCGATTTGGACTTTCAGCCCCTTGCGGAAATCGCTTGTTTTGTAATTCGCCACGTAAAATACTTCCTGCTGTCGAAAACCGTAAAACTGTTGGTGATAAACTGGAATGGGAATTCTAGCTTCCGAACCCGATTTTGTCGCCGCCGGTTCCTCCGACTGGCAACAGATTCTCAAACAGGCCATTCGGTCGTCCGCCGAACTGGTCCGCCAGCTTGGGCTGTCCACCAGCGGGACCGCTCTGGCTGCCTGCCAGAGTGGTGCGGGGGCTGATTTTCCGGTTTTCGTCCCCCGCCCGTGGCTGGACCGCATCCGGCCCGGCGATACGGATGACCCGTTGTTGCGGCAGGTCCTCGCCAGCGGTGAGGAAAACATCACCGTCCCGGGCTTCGTCGACGATCCGCTGGAAGAAAATCAGGCCCAGCCCTTGCCAGGACTGCTGCACAAGTACCACAGCCGTGTCCTGCTGGTGCTCGCTGGCGCCTGCTCGATCAATTGCCGCTACTGTTTTCGCCGCCATTTCCCTTACGAAACCGCGCCACGGTCC
>JBGSVU010000261.1:0-4209 GCA_041752775.1 Pirellulaceae bacterium
CTCTGTTGACCTCGGCAGGTTTCGGTGTCTTTTCCCCGGTCTGGTCTCTGCCTCAGGAACCCGCGTCGAAATCCGCACTTCCAACCGAAGTCCCCGACACCATCATTGTGACCCAGGCGGGTGAATTGGCGGGAGAATTACTGAGCGCCAGTTACGTCGATCCGGAAACGGGCAAAACCATGCTCGCATTTCGCTCCATTGCTGGAGGCGAGATTTTGCTGGAGGGCTCCCGCGTGGCCCGTCCAAAGACCAAACCGGACCTGTTGACCCAGGACTATGAAAACCGCCTGGCGAGCATGGACGATACCCCCGAAGCCCATACGGCGATGGTGGACTGGTTGAAGAAAACGGCAGGAGCCAAAGCCCGTTTCCCCGACCAGATTGAGTTTCATTTGCGCCGGATTTGTCAGCTGGATCCCAACGACGAGGATGCCCGACGGGCACTGGGATACCGAAAAGAAAACGGCCGGTGGTTCGACGACGCCGCGTGGAACGCTGCCCATGGATACACCAAAGACCGCACATGGAAATCCGAACTGGAATTGCAGATTCAGCAGTTCGAACAGAGCCAGAAAGATGAAGCAGGCAATGCCAAAACTGCCTGGAACCGGTTTCTTGCCCGGCTGCCCCAAATTCCACCTTCCAGTCATGAAGCCGAACTGAAAGCGGTCATAACGCCGGCTCTGGCAATTCATCTGATCGAGTTGGCCAAAAAAGAACCCAGTGCTGCTGCCCGCCGGATCATGATCGAAGCGATCGCGACACAGCGTGGCCAGGAGATTACCAATGCCCTGCTCTATTTTGCCATTGCGGACGCTGATGAAAACCTGCGTGATCTGGCGATCGGCCTGCTGGAGTTGCCGGGATTTGACCGAACCGGGGCAGCGGCCAAGGCCAGCGAATCGCTGTCACATTCCGATAACACGATCGTCAACCGTTCGGGCGCTGTTCTGGGTGAATTGGGTGATACGGTTGCCGTACTGCCGCTGATCCGCGCCATCAAGACAACACACATGGTTCAAACGGGAAACCAGCCTGGCAGGATGAACGTCGGCCAGGGGAGTGGACCGGGCAGCAGCGGCGCAGGACTGAACATTCAAAATGGTCCTGCCGCTGTCCCGAAAGAGTTTGTCAATTCAGACGTGTTGTCTGCCCTGCGGCAAATTACCGGACAAAATCATGGCGAAAACGAGGAAGCCTGGATGAATTGGTACATCCAGGTGTTTACCCTGGCTGGCACCGATGTCCGCCGGGAAAAATAGGGACCCTTGACTCCAGGCAAGTTCCGGGACGCGGCCACCTCTTCCGGCCGGCGGCAAGGTCAATTGGCCGCCACAGTCCACGGAATTGCCGCCGCAACCAAAAAAAACGCCCGGCCATGGTCGGCCGGGCGTTTTCGTGTTTCCGGGCACTGGGCTGGTCGAAACCAACCCAGTGCCCAATCAAAGCTCAGCCGTGAGCTTTTGCCAGTCTGGTTGACCCAGAAACCAGGTGACTGGCAAACATGGAACTCAAACCCAGGAGGGGGGCAGGTAACAGGTTTCCCGCTTCCTGTTACCATTCCGGCTGAACCTGCGATGTACTTTGTTGGGGGACCTGTTCGGCAAACCGGACAGGTTTTTCAGGGCTTTCTCCGTAACTGAAAAGGGCTTCTGTTTCTGTTGCGGCCTAAGTAGGCCTTTTTTCCAGCGGCCGCAACACCAATTATGCCCAAATCTAAAAAAAAATCGAAAGCTGGAATTCAGCGTCATGTCCGCAGCACGGCGGCCTTCCAATAACTGGCAGGGGGAGGCGAACCGTTCCCGCAACCCCTCCCGCAAACCGGTGCTTCCGAGGCCGCTATTGCAGGTAATCCTGCATCCGATAGATCTGGCGCCGGCGGGCCGTTGCAGGGGAAAATCCCGCCTGATTGTCGTACAGCCACGCCTGGACCAGTTCGGCGTCGGTGACCGTCCATTTTTCTTCGGCGAGTGTGGCAATCGGCTTTTCTCCAACACCCGTTATCAGCACCGCATCTCCGGGGCGGGCCTCGGACAACAACCACTCGATGGCGTCCATCCGGTTGGGTATCAGTCGCACCTGGTCGTGCTGGTAGACGCCATCCAGAATCTGGTGGGCGGGTTCGTAATCCGAGATCATCCCGCAATCCGGCTGGGTAATCACCACCGAGTCCATTCGGCGCCGAATGAGCTCGCCAATCCGTTTGCGTTGATGGGGCGACTGTTCCGGATCGATTGTGACCGCGACCAAAAGCTTGCCGTGAGTCACCTGGCGAATGGAATGGGCTGCCGATGCGATCTGCGAGGGTCGAACGGCACTGTCGATCCAGACTGCAAATGGTTGACCGCATTCGATCCGCTGCATCCGTCCCGGCAGGGGTCCGGCCAGCTCGATGCCGCGGGCGACCTGTTCCAGAGTCAGATTCTGCGACAGTCCGGTGGCTGCTGCCGCAAGGCAGTTGAGAACGTGCTGGTGTCCGATCACCGGTGTATGGATCACAGCTGAATCGTTGCCGGCATTCAAACAGAATGTCTGTCCGGTCAAGTCTGTTTCGATGATGCGTGCCGTAACGTCTGCCGCCTGCCGGATGCCGATGGTCAGGGTTGGAACCGTGAGGCGTTGCAGGACCGGGGCGGACAGCGGATCGTCCGCGTTGACCACGGCGATGCCACCCGCCTTGAGCTGTTCCGTAATTCGCTGCAAAACCCGCTGGTGATTCTGGTGGGAACCGTGGGCCAGCGAATTGTCCTGACGAATGTTCGTAATCACGCCTACGTCGAACCGGGTGCCGGCAGTAGCGTGCTGGGCCAGCGACTGGCTGGACGTTTCAATCACGGCCACATTGCAATGCTGGGCCACCTGGCGACTTAGCCAGCCGGAAAGTGATGCCGGGCAGAGCGAATCGGGGCCGGACCTGTTCGCGACTTCTGGATCCGCCGCGGTCTGTTTCAGCGTGTTGTGGACTGCCACAGAACGTCCGGCATTCCGGAAAATGGAATCTGTCAGATGGCTGGTGACTGTTTTTCCATCGGACCCGGTGATGCCAATGGTGGTCATTCGGCAGGACGGCTGGCCAGCAAGGGCATGACAAATCGATCCGAATGCACGGCGGGTATCTTCGACCAGAAACTGCGGCGCATCGACCGCCAGCAGACGCTCGGTCACAATCCCGGCAGCTCCCCGTTCGATCGCCAGCTGGGCGAATTCGTGTCCGTCACCGGTGGCCGCATCGATCGCCACGAACAGATCGCCGGGCTGGCAATCTTCCCACGAACCGCTGCACGATTCGAATCGCAAATCAGAACATCCAATGCTGCGGGCTTCGGGCAGGGTCTCCCGAACCGTCAGCGACGCGGCCGCGCCTATGGGCAATTGCATACTCACAAGGCCTCCATGCCTGGCAGTTGAATTTTGGTTTACGGAAGTCCATTCTCCGTTGCGTCCTGATTGTGGGGAGCGGCGAAATTTCGTCAATACGAAACCGGACGACAGCAGATCGGCAAATTGTGGCCGAATCCATGCAAGCTGCGATCAAAGGCGTCGATAACCAACAGGGAAGAAATCCGCAACAGGTCGCCGGGACGCGACTTTCGAGCTTTGGGACTGACCAGTCCAGCTGCTACACTTTATGCAGTTTGCCCAGGTTCGGGAATTGAATGGCCTCCGTAGCGGAAGATTTTCGTGGAAGATTTTTTTGACATCAGGTCACTGGCCGTCCACCTGCAACGGTCACCCGACCAGATCCGCAAACTGGCGGAACGGGGCCAGTTGCCTGGCAGACGTGTGGGCGGAGAGTGGCGATTCGATCGCGCGGAAATCTTTCACTGGATGGAAACGCATATCGGAGAGGCCGGCTCGGTCGATTTGCAACAGCTGGAACTGCTCCTGCAGTCCGACAACCAGCCGCCCGTCCGGGTGGCAGAGCAAATGAGTTCCAGCCTGATCTGGATGGATTTGCCCTGTCGCAGCAAAAAATCGCTGATCGTGCGAATCTGCGAAGAGGCGGCCGTTGCAGGTCGTCTGTGGGACCCGGCAGCGATGGCAACCGCAATTCAGGCTCGCGAAGAAATGCACTCAACCGCTCTGGAAAATGGCGTCGCACTGCTGCACCCGAGGCGTCCCATGCCCAACCTGTTTGAGGAGCCTTTTCTGGCCCTGGCGATCACTCCGATGGGAATTCCTTTTGGTGGTCCGCGGGGTGCCATGACG
>JBGSVU010000262.1:0-3369 GCA_041752775.1 Pirellulaceae bacterium
CGGTACGGGCTATGTCGAGTCGACTTCCATCACCGCGAACGTCAGCGCCCTCAATGGCGGTGGTGTTTTCAATGGAAACTTTGTCCGACTGATTGATTCCACGGTCAATCTGAACATCGCCACCGGGACGGGTGGCGGAATTTTCACCGCGACCGGGGCTCTCACCCAGTTGACCAACACCAGTGTGGTCGGCAATTTGCCCGACAACCAGAACTGACCAGACGGTCAGAACGGACCGGTGAAACCGGGACCAGCAATTCACCCCATCGCCAGGCAGATCGCCTGGATTTGTGATCGAACGTTCCAACGGCGGTCACAGGTCTTTCTGCCTGGCGATTCTTTTTTCACCCCAATCGCTGTCCCGGCGCACCTGACCCGATCCAGTCGGTTTCAGTAAACGGGTGCAACCGGTTTGGTGTGTCAACGGTCAGGCTGGACGTTTGGCGACCCCGGCGGAGCGATGCTGGAATTGTCGGCCAGCTTCACCAACGGGTCAACGTCCGAAAGTTTCTGACCCAGAACTGTGTGCGCCACTTGGCCCGCCAACCCTTGGCCCGCAGTTTGCTTGACAGCATCCTGTCAGGGGAGTCTATGCGGCAATGGCTCGACTCCTGGTGTGCAAACGTTCCGGTTCCACTGAATGATCCTGATTCCACTGAAAGAACATCGTGGGTGAAATTTCTGTCCAACGCTGGCGAAAATTTGTGCCGCTTGTGGCTCTGGTCTTGTTGTGCGTCATGTTTTCGGCGGCGTTTGTAATTGCCTATGACATTTTTTTCCTGATCTTTCTGGCCGCGTTGTTCGCCTTGTTTCTCAACCGGCTGGCAGAATATCTGGAGCGATGGACTGGGCTGTCCAACCTCTGGGGCGTTTCGATCGTACTGGTTCTGTTGACCACGCTTCTGGGTGGATTCTTCTGGTTGTTCGGTACGCGAATTGAGCAGCAGATTTCCGGAGCAATCAGCCAGCTGGAAAAAGCCTCGGAAACAGTCTCGGCCGAACTGGAACAGCGTCCCTCCCTGGCCTACCTGCTGGGTATTCGAAGTCGTGGAAAATCTGGCAGTTCCAGTCAGAAGAATGCCAACAGCAACGATGCGCCGGAAAATCGAAACCCCAACAAGGGCACCGCAGAATCCGGCGATGCTCCCCCCAAAAACGACCAGGCCGGAGAAGCGTCTGAGGATCCGGGTGACGGAGGAAAAAGCGAAGAAGATCCCGGCAGCTCCTCCAGTGGCGATGGACTGGAGAGAGTCGCCACGGTAGCAGTCAACGGCATGAAAAAGCTGGGAGCCAGCAGCACCGCACAGCACTTTGGATCGATCATTTCCGGAGCGTCAAAGTTTTTTCGCACAACCTTCGGTTTGCTGGGCAGTCTCGGTTTTGTTCTGCTGGTCGGGATCTTTATTGCATTCGAACCCAAACTCTATCGCGCCGGAATCATCCGGGTTTTTCCGGTCCGGCACCGGGAACTGACCAGCCGGATGCTGGATGAACTGCACGACACCAGTTGGCACTGGATGATGGGCCGCATGGCGACTATGACGCTGACAGGAGCCGGCACGGGACTGGTTCTGTGGATCATCGGCGTTCCCATGGCAGGATTGCTGGGTGTGGTGACCGCACTGCTGACCTTTTTTCCAAATTTTGGAGGCATTGCGGCTCTCTTTCTGGCCGTTGCTTTTGCCGCCCCAATGGGCTGGTACGTCGTCCTGATCGTGATTATCGCTTATCTCGTTTTTCAGTTTCTGGAAAGCAATATTCTGACGCCCATGATTCAGAAACACCAGGCCGCAATTCCACCGGCTGTCCTGCTGAGTACGCAGTTGTTGATGGGCGGGTTGTTCGGGTTTATGGGAGTGGTGGTGGCAGAACCCACCGCCGCACTTGGACTGCATTTGACCAAAAGGCTGTATGTCCAACGGGGTTTGGAGGGCCTGAATGTTCCGGAAGTGGGAGATCCACAGCCATCGCCGTCGTAAGGCGGATTTACCCCCGGTGGCCGGCCTCGACCAGTCGCAATAGTACACTCCCCTGAAAGTCAAATCGCGCCCTGGCAACTCATCAGATGCACGGCCATTTCCCCAGAAAAGATGCCGGCCGGACGCCAGCCAGGAAACTTGCTGGTCCACCGACGCTTTACGGGGCGGGTCGGACAAAGGGCTCACGCTGCCAGTGGCGATGCTTTTTTGCCTCGGCGATAAACCCTGTGAACTTGGCGCCCGATACATCGATGACCGCCTGATCGTCACCGGGATCAATACCGGCCATTGACAACAGGGGTTTCGCCGCGGGGGTGTAGCCGATGATTTTCAGGTGACTGTAGGCCGTGCGAACCCAGTCCACAGACGCCGCCATTTCCATCAGCGATTCCGCCATTTTCTCTGACGGCGCCACCACCACACAGTCGAACAGCGCCGAAGGAGCGCCGGCCAGAAAATCATCCGGCGTGATTTCGTTGCCCTGACTGTCGTGAACAGGCCCGACCCTGGGAGCAATCACCTTGACCATGGCATTCTCTTTCCTCGCGGCGGCCTGTAATTTCTTCAGAAAGCCCGCATCGACACCGGCGGTTGTCAGTAATCCAATCGTCTTTCCAGCCAGTGTTTCCGGCGCCTTGCGATATTGCGATACGGCGGGCGACGGTCGCACATCGCGCACGGGCGCCGCCGGCCTGATCCGGTCCGCCATTCCTTCCATGCCCAGCAGTTTTGCCACCCTGTTTGCAAGGTCCTGATCGACGTGCTGCAGATGGCCGAGCATTCGCTTGCGGATTTTCAGCGCCTTGCACTTGCCCAGTTCAAACGCGAACCCGCCTGCTGTGTGATGCTGTTCGAAATCCGTCAGCGACTGGTAGAACTGCCGCGCCTGCGAATAGTGGTCGGCAAAACTCTCCGGCCTGGTCCTCATTTTTTCTCCAGACTCGGCCGCAGGGAAACTGGTGAACCCGGTCCGGGCACATTCCCGTGGTGATCCATCGTCCAGCGAATTCGGTTCATTGGCCACCCGGCCGGCAGGCAGTTGGGTTTGCATGTGGCCGTCCCGCTGGAAATTCTGCGACCTGTTTTTTGGAGCGTTCACCGGGATCTGGTGGAAATTGGGGCTTCCCAGCCGGGACAGCTGTGTGTCGAGATAGGAAAACAACCTTCCCTGCAGCAGTGGGTCGTTGGAAAAATCGATGCCTGGCACCAGATGCGACGGGCAGAAAGCCACCTGCTCGGTCTCCGCAAAAAAGTTGTCCACGTTGCGATTCAAGACCATTTTCCCCAGCGGCGTCAGCGGCACGAGCTCCTCCGGTACGATCTTGGTGGGGTCCAGCACATCAAAGTCGCAACCGGCCGCTTCTTCTTCGGAGAACGTCTGTACGCAAAG
>JBGSVU010000263.1:0-6335 GCA_041752775.1 Pirellulaceae bacterium
CGATTTTCAGCGAGTGATAGGCACGGCAGGTTAATATCTACATCATTTGTGTAGTCGGGTGAGTTTCTCGTCGCCATGCATACGCGGGATTGCTGCAGTCCCTGATGGATAAAAAAACACGTCACTGCCCGGCCAGCGCCGGGCAGTGAGCGTTTGGACGAGCAGTGAAGTTGCTATTCCCTGTCAAATCTGCAGGGCTTTTTTGGGGAATGGTTCCCGTCCGTGCCTTTCCCAAAGAACCACTGGTACATCGTCGCCAATACGACCAGGCTGACGATCCAAGAGGCGATCGCCGTCCAGCCAAGGTAAATCGATGCAATCAAACAGGCCAGAAAAGTGAAACCTCCATATCGAACAAGTGATTTGAAAGCTGCGGAATGCTTGTCGTTGTGTCGTGCCATTGAACTCCTTCTGAAAATGCCGCTGTCCAGATGGTGTCGCCGTGACCGGGCCAGTGGCGATCGAGAGCCCGAACCATGATCAAACCAGATGAACATGCGGCTGAAAACAATAAACCGGATGCTTCGCCAATCAACTTGCCGTCAATTCGCAACTCAGCAGGTTGAAACAGACGTCTGTGTCGATCGGCAGGTTGCGGAGCCAGCGGGTCAGTTGATGGACCATCATGCCGGCGGCGATCGATGCCGCGTAAATCGTGCTGCGAGTCGTGCACGATCCGGTTTGGGCCTCGGACTGGGCAAATAGCGAGACACCGTATGCCGTCTGCATGGTGCTCGTAGCGGCAAGGATGCGGATGACTTCACCCAGCATTCGGCCATCGACCCAAAACTCGATCTTTCCCTGGACCGATCTCCAGATTGCCTCCCGCGCCGAAATCGAATCAACACAGCAGAAAACAATCGGATTAATCCGCTGCGCCGGCCGAAAACGGTCGTTGGTCGTCTCAACCTGGGTCGTTGGGTCAAGTTGCTGGATTGAACTCCGGACCGCATCGACTTTGGAGAGCCCAATTTCGGTGGCCCAAAAGCCCTGTGAGGTCACGTTATGCTGCTCAACCAGGTCGAAATCGACTAGCTGAAGCCGTCCGATTCCGAGGGCCGCCAGCTGCAATGCAATTTGCCTGCCGATCGCTCCGACCCCAATCACGGTGACTGCCGACCCACGAAGTTTGAGTGTCGGAATCAACCCGCGCTGTCGCTCGAATCGATCACCACTTGGCCCATTGGTCGTTGATGAGGTAGTCGTCATGAATTGCTTGTGCTTCCTCCCCTTTAAAATTGTCATTCCAGCCCGGCGATGATCGGGTTTCCGATCGCTCAGGTGCCTTGGGTGCCTTGGGTGCCTTGCGTGATGCGCGGCCGACTGCGAATGCGTCGGATGCAGTTACGTTCTGGAGGTATTCCTGCTGCCAGGCCCCGAAATCGCAACCGCCAAACTCACTCTCGTAATCGACCACAACTTTTGTAAGTACCTCGACCTGTGGCTGGCTACCGATTCGCAATCGCGAATAGGCATCCCCGCCACACGCCAAAATGAACATGACCGCCCAGTCCGATTTGCCGAACACACGGGCGAACGTTTTTTCGTCGGTATGGCTCGGCTCGGGGTTGTCACCAGGATGGGTGTGAATCCAGATCCGGGCAAAGTGCTCCGGGCGAAGGCCGCGATCCACCTGGCCGTCAAAGAAGTCTGCGACAGAACCGTCGTCAAACGCGACAAAGGTGTAGGTGCAGTCCTGTTGAACCAGTTGAATGTCCTCGACCAGCAGCGGATTATGCGGGCAGATCCCGAACCCGCCCACTTCGGTTGGGCCAAAATCACGCAAGAACAGCAGTTTGGCCCATGCCGTCGGCGTGAACTTCAGGCAGGGGATGCTGCTGGATTGGGGACTGGCCCGACTCGTCTTCAGATTCTGCTTCTTCTGTTTCTTTTGCACAGCTTTTGCACCTCTTTTCGGTTAAACAGTCGTTGCATGTGTGGTTGTCGCAATCGGTGCATTCCTGCACACATTTTTCACAGACGGATTCCTGGCAACTCTCGCACCTTTTGGAACAGCTGCCACAGACGATCTCACTGCACGTCGTGCAGATACTTTGACAACCCGAACAGATGGAGTCGTCACACTGGCCGCAGATGTAACCGTCGTCGGGTGAGTGCGTGTCGCCGCAATCGTTGCACCGCAGGGCGTTCCAGTCGTCGAGCGAGACGTAGGGACTGGATGAGTTGTACGTGCCCAGTACGCCATGAACGATCTGGAAGAAATCGAGCAGCCGCCCCTGCTTCAGGGCATTCGTGATCGCTGTCTGGGCTTCTCCCTCGCACAACTCGCCACTCTGAACATGGGGGTGAGTGACGTCATCCCGGGTTCTGGATGGACAAGGGTCCAGCGCAATCACGTCGTAATACCCTTTGGAGATCGTCGAAAGTGACTTCAGATCCAGTCCAACCGCAAACGGTCCCAGCCAGGTCCCCTCCAATTCGATTGGCAAAGTGGTAACGATCAGGCGATCGTCCCTGGCGTCAAACCGGACCTGTTCGAATTCCTCGCCGAGGGCAATCAAGTCGCGAACAATCTCCGCTTCGGACGCCAGATAGACTTTCTGCGTTTCCAGCTGACCAATCGTGGAATCCAGTTGGCTACGATATTGATGGAGTTGGCGGGCAAGACGTGTCCGCACAAACTGCTCAGCCAGTTTCCAGCCCTTCTGTTCGGTGACCCTGACCAGTCGCCTGGTTCGTGCGATTTCGATCGAAGACCGCGAGGCATCAATCAACAGATGCTGCATACGGCGGGTCGCTTCGTACCGCGCGTGGATTTTTCGGGCTGCCCGGCAGAAGCCGAGAGTCTGTCGTCTAACGCAAGTCATCCTTTCGCCCCCCGATTCTGGACAACGAAGACCGAATCTCCGCAGCGCCTTTGATAGCGCCTTCGATCTTGGTCGGCGTGATCGAGACGCGGTCGCCGTCCTGAAGGACGTAGTTTGCTGCAACCGACTGGCGATTGACCCGGATCAGAAAATCCGTGGCAAGTCCCTTGTTGCGCTGTGAGAAAAACTGGTTTACGGTCAGGCCGGGCTCGACTTCGATGTAGTCAGCAAAACCGGCTCCATCATTGTTGATGTACAGAATCTGCATGGTTGCTCCTGTCTGATGAAATTGATTCGTGGATCTGAAAAGAAAACGCCGTCACCCATTCCGGCGACGGCGCTGGTTCGAGCTGCCCGGTCAGGCGAAACGTCGCCGGTCGATTTCGTCCCAGTCGACCATCTGTGGCGGATAGTCGGGCTGGGGGTCGAAGTTGGTATCAAAGGGATCGGCGACACTGAAACCAAGTCGGCGGATTTCGCGGACGTCTTCGCCGGTACGACTGGCAATATGTCGGTCAAGTTCTCGCTGGGTCATTGTTTGGGTTCCTTGCATGGGAGTGGATGGTAACGACCACCCACGGCAGGGCGGCCGTGCTTTGGGAAAAAACACAACCGCCCTGCGCGTTGCAAGGCGATGAATCAGGTGTTGTTGACTGGCGGTACTGGCAGAAGCCAATGTTCGCGCAGCCACTGGACTTCGGCATTGAGTGCCCCGGTCCGGGTCGCAAACGGACCGAGAATGGGTCCGTTCACGGGCAACAAATCAGCTGTCCATTGACCATCGGCGGTCGGTTCGACGTGAGAACCTCGCTGGATCGATACCTTGCCGATATTGTGAAGCGGGATCGCTTCGGCATAGATGCAACGGACGTTGCCAGAAGACTGGACAATCAGGTCCAAATCGTTGAAGCGCTATCGGGGCCGCCGCAGAATGTTGCGACGGGGCCGATCAACCAGCAGTCCATCCAGCGAGGACTGGACCGTGGCAAGTTGGGTAGAGATTTGTTGACGCAGGGAATCGCTGTCGCGCAGTTGTTGGGGCTGGACGCCAGAAAGGACTCGTTGTGCGCGAATGACCAATTCATCGAGCTGTTCGTTCGACCGGATGTTCAGGTTCCTGAACCGCTCAAAGAACTCGGTGAAATTGGTAACGGCTGAATCACGAAAGACCTTGGGTTTTCCGTCGGCGTCACCGCTCAGGCGACCGGCAAGATGTTCAACAAGTTTGGCGATCTCGTCAAAAAACGCCTGTTCGGCGAGCTGAACGGCATCGTCAAACCGGCTTTGCATCCGGCGACATTCCTGTTCGTAAAGTTCAGGATTGAGTCGTCGCAGGTAGTCGGGCGGCTCGACACTTGGGTATTCATGCTCAATCGAGAACATGCCGACCAGAGTAGCCGGATAGTCGTCGCGATTGAACAGGTCGCCCAGTCGAATCCGGGCTGCGTCCTTCAGTTCGTCGAAATGGCGATCGAGGTCAGTGACCGCCAGTTCCAGATCCTCGCGAAAGCCAACGATTTTCCGGTCAAACCATTCGATCGAGTCGCGCCGAATCAGCCGGATTCCTGGTTCCGGGAATGGAACCGAAACCCCTTTCCAGTAGGCGACGGCCTGCGAACGGATCGCGGTGACCGCTTTGAAAGCATGATGGGACGTATCGAGCAGCTTTTTGCCGGCTGAAAGATACTTCCCTTCGGCGCCAAACGGGTTGGCAGCCTGGTTTTTCTGATCGGCAGTGAGTGTTTTTCGCACCCCCAGCCAGGTAAAGCTGAGCCTTGCCGCCGCCATCGACTCCCGCAACCGGTCTCCCGCAGCGGTGGCCGATGGGGGTGGCTCTTCAAGTGCTGTTGTCATGGGCACCCTTCTCCAATAATTGTTTACGAGATGTTAATTCTGAGCGATTGAATCGATGATTTCGCCGTTTTGTCCAAGCAAATCCAGCCTCGGCCGATCACCATGGAACCGGATCAGCAGAAGCGATTTGTCCGGAGAAGCATAACGCTGGAAAACCTCGTCCTTCGAAATCGTCATTCGTCGTCGATTATTTGGGTCAATCAGGAACAGCTCGCTTCGCTGGCAAACAACCAGCAAACCTGTTTGTGGAAATTCATGAATCCAGTCGACAGGCCCGCCTGATCGCACTCGGTATTACCCTCTCTGATCTGATGGAGGACGTTTGAATCGGTCGGATTCCGGCACCAGCACCAGGGCGAATTGGGAAATATCGCTGTTGGCTGGAACTGATTCGGGGTCGACAAGCGTTAGGTTGCCGGCAGCGACACGGGCGTAGAACATCCTTGAAACGTTGAGCATGTCTGCCAACCGTCTGATTTCATCCGGCGAAACTTGCTGCTCCGGCAGGTAATTGCGAAAACCGTCAGGACAATGAGGCCCAAGCTCTTCCTGGGCGAACTGCAGGCAGGCCTTCAGAATGGAAAATTCCTTGGCAGTTAACATCCGGCCCCCTAATTGTTTGACGGGTCGCGAACTACGCGACGTCGCTGTTTCGGACCCGTCGGAATGCGATAAACACCCGCCTGATCCGCTGACAGGCACCGGCCGCTGGCCCAGTTGCGCAGATAGTCAATACTTTCTGCCGCGGTAGCAGCAATCGGAACAACATTCTGTGCCGCATGCACCAGCGGTACATCGAGCAATGCGGACAGCCGGCAGCAGGCTTTGATCTCAGCCCCGGTCCAGTTGCCGTCATCCGGCATTTTCTGTTTGCGGTCGATGCCGAACTGCTCAACGTAGATCGACCAGATGTTGGCTCGTTCGTCCGTACCGGGCAGATCCAGAAAGAAAACGCCATCGAACCGCTCGCTCCGGCCGAACTCCGGGGGTAACCGGGAAACGTCATTGGCAGTACAAACCACGAACACATCGGATTCGTGATCGTTAAGCCAGGACAAGAACGTCCCGAACATTCTCGACGAGACACCGGAATCGCCCGAGCCGTTGACGCCGGCGAAGGCTTTTTCGACCTCGTCAATCATCAACACGCAGGGAGCCATCGCGTCGATGACTTTCAGTGCCTGACGAGTCCGCTCCTCGGATTGCCCAACGAGCGAGCCCAGCAAGCTGCCGACATCAAGGATCAATACGGGTCGCTCGACCTCCCTTCCAAGGGCTTTGCAGAATTGCGATTTTCCGCAACCAGGAGGGGACAGCAGCAACACGCCGCGAGGTCGTTTCCGTGGGTTGCCACGGGAGGGTTGCCGCGTCAGCCAAAATCGCGTGACTCACCCCACCCAATTTTTCGCGCCGAAAAGGCTCAAATCGACCAAAAGGCTCTAAACACCGTGACTCACCCCAAGTGAGTCCCGTCGTCACAAGTCCGGCAGATTCATGCACTTACGACCAAACCATCAAAAAGGCTATTTTGGTGGTTTTGCCAGTAGGCATCGCAACCAAAAAACCGTGTCACCCTTTCGGAGAAGCGAAAACGTTATTTGCCAGTAAACCGCGTCCGATTCTCAATAGGCGGCGGCAAGACTAAATGCGCCC
>JBGSVU010000264.1:0-5645 GCA_041752775.1 Pirellulaceae bacterium
ATGAGGCGTTCCAGACCGCGATTCGCAACTTTGAGTTCAACGGAACCTACTCCTGTATCTTCCCGGTCAAAGTCAACCAGCACCTGGAGGTCGTGACTGCCGCAATCGAGGCCGGCCGGAAGTTCGGCGGGGGCGTCGAGGCGGGCAGCAAAGCCGAACTGCTGGCCATCATCGCCATGTCCGACAACAACACGCCGCTGTTGTGTAATGGATTCAAGGACCTGGCCGTCGTCGAAATGGCGCTGCGTGCCACCATGATCGGCCGCAACATGACGATCGTGATCGAAAAGCCCAATGAATTGCAGTTGATCATCGACACGGCCAAACGGCTGGGGGTGCGGCCCAAAATCGGATTGCGCGTCAAGCTTTCGTCACGGGGGGCAGGGCACTGGCAAAGTTCCGGGGGGTCACGCAGCAAATTCGGGCTGACGATTCCCGAATTGATGAAAGCCGTCGCCGACCTGCGGGAACAGGATTATCTGGACTGCGTCCACCTGCTGCATTTTCATCCCGGCAGCCAGATCACCAACGTCCGCAAAATCAAGGCGTCGATCATCGAGGCCACCCGGATTTACGCCGACCTCGTCCAGCACGGGGTGCCGCTGGAAATCATCGACGTCGGTGGCGGCCTGGCCGTGGACTACACCGGCAACCGCAACCAGGAACCGAGCAGCATGAACTACACGCTGCAGGAATACGCCAACGACGTGGTCTATTACATCCAGCTGGTATGCGACCAGGAAGAAGTCTCCCATCCGAAAATTTACAGCGAAAGTGGCCGGGCACTGGTCGCTCACCATAGCATGCTGGTCGTTCCGGTCGTCGGGACCACCCAGACCCACCTCGCCCAGTCGATGCCGCCATCGATCGATGATATTGACATGGACCTCGGTCCGGTGGCTGAACTGCACGGCATCCTCAGCGAATTGAATGTCAAAAACGTTCTGGAAAGTTATCACGACGCCCAAACCGCCGTTGAGATTTCCCTGCAAATGTTTGCCAACGGCAACATGACGATCGACCAGCGGGCGATGGCCGAATCGATGGGGTGGAGCATCTGCCTGAAAATCAATGATCTGCTGGACGAACTGGAGTTTGTCCCCAAAGAACTGGACGATCTCCGGTACGCCCTGGCGGATACCTATTTCGCAAATTTCTCCCTGTTCCAGGCTCTGCCGGATGCGTGGGCACTCGGGCAACTGTTTCCGGTCATGCCGATTCACCGGCTGAACGAACGCCCCAGCCGCAACGGGATTCTTGGCGACATAACCTGTGACAGTGATGGCAAACTGGACTGTTTCATCGGCGGCTCCGGTCAGCGACGCTGGTTGCCGCTGCACGCCCTCAACGACAAACCCTATTACATCGGCATCTTCATGGTCGGTGCCTATCAGGAATCACTCAGCGACGACCACAACCTGATGGGCAAATTCCACATTCTGACAGTCGACGAAGAAAACCCGCTGTTCGGATCGAAACTGATCTATGGGTCCACGCTTCGCGAAGTCCTGGAACATGTGCACCACGACTGGCCCTCAATGCACGACAATTTTTCCCGCAGCATCGACCATGCTGTCGATACGAATCTGGTCACAGTCGAAACAGGCGATTCGCTGCGGAAGTTTTTTGAGGGAATGTCGGAAAATTACACCTACCTCACCGACGAAATCCGCGAGATCGAACCCGCTCCAGCCCATGCCTGACCGCGCCCCGGGCGCGGTTACCATCCGGGCAGGGTTGCCGGCCGGTACGGGGGCGGCGCGATGATGCCGGGCCAGACTGGAACAAAACGGAACAAGGACTTTTCATGCATCCTCTTGAATCGCTCGTGCGTTGCGGAACCAGACTTTGGCTGGACAGCGTCGATCCGCAACTGGTTGAAAGCTTTGCCAGACTGGGGGCCACCGGAGCGACCAGCAACCCCGTCATCGTTTCGGACCTGATCGCGACCGGACGGTTCGACGACCAGATGGCGCGACTCGCCGGCGAGGGACTGGATACCGATGGGATCGCTTGGAAACTGACGGACCAGATTGTTGCCGCGGCCCAGCAGGTTTTTCGGGACGTCTTTGAACAGACGGGTGGCGACGACGGATACGTCAGTTTCGAACTGGATCCCCTGATCGAGGACCCCTCCAGCGGACTGTCGCTGGAACAACAGGTTCGCCGTTATGTGGATCTCGGCATCCAGTATTCTGCCGGAAACCCCAACCGGATGATCAAGGTTCCGGCGACACCGGCGGGTTTGGCCGCACTCGGTCCGTTGGCGCAGCTGGGCGTTCCCCTCAACGTGACTCTGGTTTTTTCCATGCGTCAGTATCTCGCGGCCCGCGATGCGATCTGGACCGCAGCCGTGAACTCAGGCCGCACAAACAGCCTCAAGTCGGTGTACAGCATTTTTGTTTCCCGGATTGACGTCTACACGGAAAAAGAGCTTCCCGAACTCTCCAGCCGGGCCCAGGGCCTGGTGGGTATCGTCAATGCCCAACTGATTTGGCAGGCCAACAAAGACTTCTGGGCGGACAAAAAACTGCCGCTGAACCAGGAAATTGTTTTTGCCAGCACGGGAACGAAAAAAAACAACGATGCCCCCTGGAAATACGTGGCCGCCCTGGCTGGCAGCGATATCCAGACCAACCCGCCAGCCACCAACCAGGCCGTGGCCGAAAGCGACCAGCACTTCACACGATGCGTCGACCGGTTGCCGCCAGCCGACGTGCTGGATGAAATCCGGCAGCGGGTCGATCCGGTGGCGATGGAGCAGGTGCTGATGGCCGAAGGCCTGGAAAAATTCTGCACTCCCCAGAAAAATCTGCTGGCCCTGATCGCCAGTCGCCAGGCTCAACTGGCCGAATCGTCAACCTGAAAAATCCCGGCCCCGAAACCGCGACCGCATTGAACGCGTCTCTGCCCGATCCCGACATCGTTTACCAGTCTTCCGCAGTAATCGTGCTGAACAAGCCTGGCGGTGTGTTGACGCAGGCTCCCCCCGGAATCGACTCGGTAGAATTGCGGCTGAAACAGTGGCTGCAACGGACTGGCGATTCGAAGCATGTGGTGGGTTGTTTGCACCGGCTGGACCGCCCCGTTTCAGGCCTGCTGGCCTTCGGGCTGAATCGCACGGCAACCCGCAAGATCGCGGCGCAGTTTGAAAGTCGCGAAGTCCGGAAAATGTACTGGGCCGTCGTCAGCCGTTCTCCCGCCGAAAGTTCGGGACGCTGGATCGACTTCATGCGCAAGGTGCCCGACGAACCCCGCTCGGAACTGGTCCCGGCAGATCACCCCGACGCTCGCGAAGCCATTCTCAATTTTTCAGTCGGGGACGTCGTGACCGCGGGCGAGTCCCAGCTGTGCTGGCTGCAGATCGGCCTGGAAACGGGCAGGACGCACCAAATCCGCTTGCAGGCCTCCACCAACCTCGCTTCTGTTCTGGGCGACGAACTCTACGGATCATCGATCCCGTTTGGTCCCCAAACCGATGACCTGCGGAAACGCTGTATTGCCCTGCACGCCCGCGAGTTGCAGTTTTTTGATCCAGGGACCCGGGCCACGGTCCGTCTGGTGGGCGCCCTCCCCCAATGCTGGAACGAACTTGCCGTCAGCATCCCAGGACTTGCGCAGGCCGCCGCAACGGCCCACACCCTGCCCGCTTCGGGGTGAGCAAACGGCTTTACTTTTATACAATCGCCAGCTGTCGCCGTATCCCTTTTCCGCATCTGACCTGTTTCATTCACACCGCCTGCCCATGACTGAAAAACGGTTTTTCTGCATTCGCGGATTCATGAAATCCGGCACCAACTGGCTGGGAGCACTTCTCAACCGCCACCCCCAGGTTTCTTCGACCGGTGAATTTCATTACCAGGAACTGTTGCAGCTTCTGCTGAATCACGCCACGACACTGCCGCTGTACGAAAATCGGGAACTCTTGGATGCCACGCTGGCCGGTCTGCGGCAACTGTTTCGCAACGGCATCATCGCTGCCAACCAGGCCGACGCGGCTGTTGTCGGTGACCGGACTCCCCACACGATCTGCCCGCTGACACTGCCCGAAGCCAAATACATTTCGATCATCCGCGACGGACGCGACGTGATGGTCAGCCGGATGTTTCACCTGTTCAACAATCCGGAAGTTGCCAGCCTGTTTCAGCGGAATGTCAGAATGCGGGAATTGCTGGAACAGTTTCGCCGGGACCCCTGGTTTTTCCGGCAGAACCCGCATTTGCTGTTGTCGGTCGAGGAACCTGTCCGGATCACTGCCAGATGGTGGCGGGAGCATCTGGAAACCGACCGCCGCTTTGCCGCCGAAAACCCCCAGGTTGCCATCCGATTCGTCCGCTACGAAGGCCTTCATCTGCGAACGTCGGAAGTCTGCGACCAGCTGTTCGGGTTTCTGGATGTCGATCCGGCCATGGCCAGTCCCCTCGATGAAACAACCAAACCAGGATTCGGGGAAGAACGGCCCGACAATTTTTTCCGGAAAGGCATTGTGGGCGACTGGCGAAACTACTTCACCGAAACGTCGCAGGTCTGGTTCGAAGAAGAAGCCGGCGACGAACTGCAACACCAGGGGTATCTGACGCAGGATCGCGACTGGCGCCTCCGCCCCGCCTGATGAAAAACAACTACTGTCTTGCCCAGTTTAAATCGTTGGGTTGTGGTGAACGTACGATGGACGTCCTCGTCCGTCGAATTTCGCGGTTTTCAACAGACGTCGAATTTCGCGGTTTTCAACAGACGTTGCATTTCGCAGTTTTCAACAGACGTCGAATGTCACAGTTTTCGACGGAAGTTGCATTTCGCAGTTTTCAACAGACGTCGAATGTCACAGTTTTCGACGGAAGTTGAATTTCGCAGTTTCCGACGGACTAGGACGTCCATCGTACTCATATTCTCGCGCTTGACAGACCACTACCCACCACGCTCACCTGCGCCCCATTTCCCTGGCCGACGCATCCGGGTGTAGAGGAGTTGTCCCCAACTGCTATCGCTGCCGGCGGCTCACAAGTTATTGCCCGCGGATCGGTACCAGTGTGTCGAGCAATTGTCCCCAATTGCTCTTCGCAAGCCACCGCAGACAATTGATTGAGGTGACCCATGGTTGGCGGGTGCGCAAACGTACAGGACCACAGCCGTGTCGAGCAATCGTTCCCATTTGCCCGGATCTGTTCCGCAGTACGCTCTCTCTTTCCGGCCATCTGAACCATCACCGGGGAGAAAAGCGGGGGCCGGGAGGTTGCGGGGTAAATGCACCGGGCGGGCTGGACAAAGAGCCGTCTGCCGAAAGCTGGTCGGGGACAGGAACCCGGCATTGGGGCACACCACTCTTTCGGGGATTCTGAACAGGTTCTTGGTCCCAGACGCGGCACCATCCCCAGCCTGAAGTTCCGGCACGAGGGAGGTTAAAAAAACTTGACAGTCCCTGGTGCCGGTGTTAAAAACGCCGGTCGAGCCGGAGATAAAAAGTCTGGCGAGTTGGAGATAAAAATCTGCTGACCCGGAGATAAAAGGTCCGCAGCCGGAGATAAAACCAGAAATCCATTGTTATCTCCGGCTGAGTCGGGGATAACTACATTGGTTATGTCGCAAGAGATTCACGCGCATTTTGAATGACCGCACAAGCCCCCGATCAAATTGAAAACCACGCT
>JBGSVU010000265.1:0-3186 GCA_041752775.1 Pirellulaceae bacterium
TTCACGCGCGATCCGGACAGCCCGATGGTCCACGCCAGTTTTCGGCGGGAAACCGATGCGGGCAAAGTGAGGCTGGCGATATCGGAATTGCCTGCCGAATTCAATTCGTGGGAAAGTTCTCTCCCGTCATGGATTGCCGAATCGGGCCTGGAAGGCATCGATGAAAAATCGGTTGAGTCCAGAACGTCAGCGTTGCAAATCGGTGGGTTTCCGGCCCGGCGACTGGACCTGGCGACGGATGCGAACGACGATTCGGACGAAAAAAATCCCGTTTCCACCCGGGGCCTGATCGTCATTCGGATAGAATGTGGAACCCAGGCCGTTTATCTGAAACTGTCGGGCGACCGGGCGGCCGTGCAACAGTCGGCCGCTGTTCCAGAAATTCTGGCGCAGCAAATTGTTTTGACGGGACCTGACGGGGTGCGCCATGAACGTTAACAGAACTGAATCCGCGCTGATGGAAAATGCTTCCGGACCGATCGTAGTTCAGGCCCGCCAGGCCTCCAGCCTCTGGAACATGGTCCGGGCCGTGCTGGTTCCGCTGGCCTCGCTGCGGCTGACCGTGGCGTTGCTGGTGATGGGTGTGTTCGTGACGTGGATCGCGACGATGCAGCAGACCCGAATGGATATCTGGGAAGTCAAACGGGCGCACTTCCCCGCTTTTCTGACGCCGATCGATTTCGAAGTCCTGTTCCCTCCGGCCTGGTTTCCGGAAATGAACAAGCCAGCATCGCAGGAGCCTGGTGCGGCCGCCACGAAGGCCATCCCGGGCCGGTTCTATGTCCCCAGCGGTTTTGCCCTGATCGTTGCCATGCTGGTGAATCTGCTGGCCGCGCATCTGCTGCGGATGCAGATTCAGGCGAGGGGCCAGCGTTTGTGGAGCGGGATCGGTGTGATCCTGCTGGGTGCGGTGGCCACATGGATGGTGATATTTGCCGGACAGAATCCCGACGGGTTTCAGGCCAGTTATGACACCGCCTTTTACTATTCGGTCTGGATCGGAGTCCAGCTGTTGATGCTGGTGCTGGCCCAGGTCGTCGCCGTGTTTGCCTGGCGGTTGCCGATCAGCCGGACGGCAACGAGGATCGCCAGCTGGTTTGGCGCAGCGGCCCTGTTTGCCGGAGCGGTCGCGCTGCTGACCAGCGGGGAAAAAGCGTTCATCGGCGATTCCGCAATGCGCATCCTGTGGCAACTGATTCAGGGATCGGTGGTCGCAGCGATCACGCTGGTCGGATGTTACCTGGTGTTTCGGCGCAAGGGCGGGATTGTGCTGATCCATGTCGGGATCACGTTGTTGCTGGCCAATGAAATCTGGGTCACGCTGACCAACCAGGAACAGCGAATTCATCTGTTCGAAGGCCAGACGACATCCCAGGCCGTCGACACGCGCGTTGCCGAGATGTTTGTGGCCGACATGCGTGATGAACAGTCCGTGCGTTTGTTGCAGATTCCACAGCGACGTCTCGAACGCGGCGAAGTGATTGATGACCCGGCGCTGCCATTTCTGGTCACCTGTCTGGAGTGGCACGCCAACTCGGATCTGGTCGAATTGCAGCCTGGTCAGGCGCGGACAGTCACTGACGGTTTTGGCCGCGACTACCGGGTCGAGCATCGTCAGCCCGTTTCGGGAACAGGCGAATCGACCGAACGCAACTGGTCGGCCGGGCTGGTGCAGCTGTCCGAGCGCGATTCAGGCAAACCGATGGGAATCTGGATGATCAGCCAGCTGGCCGAAGCCAACGGCATTCGCGACACGATTACGGTCGATGAAGTGCCGTGGACGATTGGGCTGCGTCACAAACACGAATTCAAACCCTACACGATTGGGCTGGTCGATGTGACGAGCGAAAATTACGTCGGCACGGACATCCCCCAGAATTACGCTTCGACGATTGAACTGACGGACCCCCGGCAAAAAATCAGCCGGGCCCGCCGCAATCTGTGGATGAACAATCCACTGCGGTACGGCGACGAGACCTTTTACCAGAGCGGCTATGAAAAACTGCCCGATGGCCGGGAGTACACGGTCCTGCAAGTCGTCCAGAACAAGGGATGGATGATTCCCTATGTGGCCTGCATGTATGTGGTGATCGGGCTGGTCGGGCACTTCGGTCCAATTTTGTTCAGCTTTCTCGGCCGGCAAATGGGCGCTTCGCCGGCGCCGGTTTCGAAAACCAGCCCTGCCGCAACGCCAGCGATGGCAACGGCCTCTGGCAACGTTGCGGCGATGTTTGACAATGCGCCGGCCGACATGCTGGGCAACGTCACTGCGGACCGATCCCTGCTGGCCAGACTGGCGTTCTGGGTTCCGGTAGCGATCGCGCTGCTGTACGTCGGCAAGGAGATTGCCACGGCGACGCGGGCTCCGGCAGTTCGTGTTGGGCCGACCGAAATGCGGCTGGACAGTTTCGCGCGGATCCCGCTGACACTCGATGGCCGGATCCAGCCGATGGAAAGTCTGGCGCGGAACACAGCGCGGATGCTGGGTCATCGCGAAACGGTTTTTGACAAAGATGGCAAAAACCAGGTTCCCGCCCTGCGCTGGCTGGCCGACACGATTTTTGGGGCTGAAGGCTATGAAGACTATCGCCTTTTCAGAATCGATGATTTGAATGTGTTGAGCCAGCTCGACCTGAAACCGCGAAAGGGTTTTCGCTATTCGCTGAAGGAGCTGGAGCAGGCCCGCGAGAAACTCGACCAGGCCCTGGCGGATGCCGGCAAACTGCCCGACAACCAGTGGAATAACACGCAGAAACGGCTGCGCGAACTGAGTTCGAAAATGGTGCGGATTTACATGATTCAGCAGGCGATGCTGGATCCGGCATTGGTGCAAGACGAATTCGTTTCGCAACTCCGGTCCGCCGCGAAGTTTTCCGGCGCCCAGGGCTTGCCTCTGGTGGTTCCGGCCGGCGAGGACTCGAAATTGTGGTTACCTCTGAATGTCGCGCATCTGATGGACCAGATTGGGGAATATGGTCGCCAGGCAAAAACCGGAAACCTGGACGAAGTCGCCCACTTTATTACGGAACAGGAGGTGGTTCGATCCATTCGCGAGGACCTGATTCGCGAAATGATGATCGATTCAATGCTGGAAGATCCCACGATTATGCGGCTGTTGCCGGAAATCACCAGCGAAGCGGACCGGAACCGGTTGCGTCAGGAACTGGTGAAACGCTTCGATTCTTT
>JBGSVU010000266.1:0-18970 GCA_041752775.1 Pirellulaceae bacterium
GCACCGCTCCCCGCCGCAGGAGCTTTTCCCACGCGGGGCTGTTGGGGCGGAACGGCTTTCCTGGGCTGTTTTTTTTTGCCCGAATCTCCGCCATCGCGCCAGTTCGACATCTCAAAACCCTATCGATTGAAGTATCCCGGATCAAAAACGCGGCCCCCACATTGTAACCGTGCGGCCCGCCGGTGTCCTCAATCGCCCGTCGCCCTATCAGTGCTGGCCCTATCCGCGCTGACGTTCCAGCAACGTCATCATGATCATGCTCATCAGCGCCCGCAGTTCGTCCACCGGATCGGCCTGACCCAGTTTGTCGATCCGGTAACTGCTTTCCAGCAAGGCCCGCTGTTTGGTCAGTCGAAACAGCGGCTGGCCGGACGGATCGGAGCAGAGATAGCGGGGGTGAAAAAAGTACCCCGTGGCCAGCCCCAGGACGGGCACGTCACCCAGAAACGAGTCGAACACCTTGGCCATCGGATTCTCTTCCTGGATCGTGGCGTATTGCTGGCGGCTTTCGTCCAGAATCTCGTAGTGCGCCCGCCAGATCGAACGCATTCCCTTGCGCCGCACCGCACCCAGAAATTCTCCGCCACTGTCGGAAAAATTGTAACAGGCCGACCAGTCAATCACCCGGTCGGCATTAATCGCGCACAACAGTTTCTGCTGCGACTCGTCCTGAAACACATTCACGGCTTCCTTCAGCCGAAACAGTTTTTGCTGGACAAAACAGACCGTTTCTCCACTGGCATCCCGGACCTGAATCTTGGGAGCCAGCGTGAGAATTCTGAAACGCATGTCGAGCGGATAGTTCATGGCGTCATCCGGGAAATGGCAGTAGAATGTGGAGCATCCGGTTGTGTGCTGTATCGGCTGGTGCTGATTTTCTGCGATGTTTACTTTTTCGGCAATCCGGCGTGGTTGCCCGGAGCGGGGACCTGATGATCATCAAAACCGGCAGTGGAATGCCTGGCATCAGCCTGGTTTGGGGGCTGTGGGTCTCCATGGCGGTTGCGATCCTGCCCTCCAGACCCCCCGTGCTGGCCCAGGCCGCCGTTGAGGTTGCGGATCCATTTCCCGCAGCCGAAATTCAGGCATTGCTCGACGAAGTCGTTTCCCGCGGTGATTCGCCCGCCATTTTCGGCGCTCTGGGCGGAGGCGATCTGGAGACGCGGGTCTTCTGCAGCGGCCGCCGCCAGGCCAGCCGCGAAACGGAGGTCACGGCCAATGACCTCGTGCATATTGGATCGTGCACCAAAGCCATGACATCGGTTCTGTTGGCACGCCTGGTGGAACGTGGCGTCCTCGACTGGGACGACACCGTGCAGGCCCGAATGCCCGATGTCGCTGCCCGGATCGCCGGGCCCCTGCGCGAGTCTACTCTGCTGCAACTGGTGTCCCATACGGGCCGGCTGCCTGCCAACGCCAAAAACTGGTCACTCCAGAAAGGTAAAGGAATCCGGGAGGTTCGCGACAATATCATTGTCGATTCGCTGGCCAAACCCCCTGAGCTGAAAGATCCAGAGGCAGAATGGAACTATTCCAATCTGGGTTATGTCGTGGCGGCCCAAATGGCCGTCCACGCCACCGGTCAGGACTGGGAAACGTTGATGCAGGAAGAAGTTTTCAGTCCGCTGAAGATGGTTTCGGCGGGATTTGGTCCCCCCGGTTCGGAATCCGGACAGGACCAGCCTTGGGGGCATGTCGTCGACAATGAAAAATTCATTGCCGTTTACGCCGACAATCCGCCGGCCCTGGGACCAGCCGGGACCGTGCATCTGTCGCTCGCTGACTGGGTCCGGTTCTGCAGGATTTTCCTCGATACCAGGGGTCCGGAAATACCGGAGGGCTATTTGAAACCCGAAACCGTCCGCTTCCTGACAACCACGGTGGCCAACGATTACGCCGCCGGATGGGGTGTCGTGAAACGGCCGTGGGCCGGCGGCGAAGCCCTGACTCACAATGGCTCCAATACGTTCTGGATGGCAACCTGCTGGGTCGCGCCTACCACCAGCCGCGTCTACATCGTCGTGCTGAATCACGCCGGCGATTCTGCTGCGGACATCGCCGACCAGACCGTCGGAAAAATCATTGCGATCGAACGCCGGGCGCACCGGAAACTGGAGCAGCAGAAAAAGCGGTAGGCTCCGGACCATCTGCGAGGACCACATCCGGTCAGCGTGCGGATTGCGGCTCCCTTCCACGCTGCAGGGCCTGGTCTTCAGACAGGATCCGCCGGCAGGTTCTCCAGCAACCCCGGACGACGTGAGGCCACGATTTCCATCCGTCCGATTTTTTCCGTCGTGCGAATGCAGTAAACCAGTTTCTGTTCCGTAAAGCCCAGCCATTTCAGCAAATCGCCCACGACCCGCGGACCGGTTGGCAACCATTTGATGCCGTCCACACCGTTCATCAGCCGCAGCGTGTTCTCGGTGAACATCTTCAGCTGTCCATCGCTCTGCCCCATCAACCAGGGCGTGTTTACGATGATTGTCTCGCGAGTCAGATTGGCGACCGTGCGGAGCGCCGCCACGGGATCCGCAACGTGACAGAAAATTCCCTTGAAGAGCGTCACGTCAAACAGCTCCAGTTGCCATTTGTACAAATCGGCCAGTTCACAGACGCCGAACCGCAGGGCATGCGTCGGTGCGATTCGTCGCTGGGATTTGATGAATCGGGCCTGGCGAATCCAGTGCTCCCGTGGATCAAATCCGAATCCGGCTTTCAGGTTCCGTTCCGTCGCCCAGAATCCGTAACCGCCCGCGTTGCAGGCACAGTCGAGCAGGGTTTTGTCGGCCAGGCCCGCAGGATAGATCTGGTCCAGTCGCTCCAGAAAATTGCGCCGGAAACTGAGCAGCGTCATCCCCAGGTTTTTTGAGCGGTCGCGGATTTCACCATCGGGAGAATATGGCATCCCCGTCGAGAGGTCTTCCGTCAACTCGATGTCCATATGCCAGGGGCCGAGTTGGCGAATGCGCTCAACCAGCCCCGACCGTTCCGCTGCGGTTCCCGTCCGCAATTCGGGCCGCGGAATGACGGTCGCGCTGTCGGTACCTTCGGCGTAAAAGAGTGGTTCAGCACTCATCAGAATTCTCCCTGGATCGCTGGCAACAGGCCCGCAGATTTGCCGGAGAATAGCGGCGCAGAACGGTCGGAATCAATCCCGATTACCAAACCTGCATCGCCAGCGACAGCTCGATTCCCAGGCGGTCGGTCACCTGGTTCCGGATCAACTCGATCAGACGCAGCATGTCCGAACTGGTGGCTCCGTCAAGGGCGATGAGGAAATTGCTGTTTCGGGCGGAAATTTCGGCTTTTCCCATCCGCGTGCCGCTCAACCCCGCCCGCTCGATCAGACTGCTCGCGGATTCGCCGCCATGATCGCGGAAAGCGTAGGCGCAGCGTTCCCCCAGCGCCGGTTGTCGCGCCGTGCGCACGATCCAGGTTTTTTGCAGCTGTTTCGTCAGCCCTTCCGACGACTCTTTTTGAAACCGGAAGGTCGCCGAAATGATTGCCAGCTCGTTCAGACTGCTGCTGCGATAGGAAAACGACATCGCGCTGGCATCCCGCTGGACCCGCTCGCCCTTGCGGGTGATCGCCACGGCTCCAGTGGCCCACGTCCCGATATCGAATCCACCCGATCCCGAATTGCAATGCAGCGCACCTCCGACCGTACCCGGGATCGCCGCCAGCTGGTCCGGGCCGCCGAAACCGTTGGCCACGGCTGCCGATACAAAATGGGACAACTTGACTCCGCCGCCGACCCGCAATCCGTCTTCAGTCACCTGCAGTTCGCAAAAGGCCGGCGCTCCCAGATGAATGACCAGGCCGGGAACGCCTTCGTCCCGCACCAGCAAATTCGATCCGCCGCCGATCACGCGAATCGGCAACTGTTCGGCAGAAAATCGCCGGACGACTTCAATCAGCTCGGCCTCCGAAGTCGGTTCAGCGAAATATTCAGCCACCCCGCCCAGCCGCAATGTCGTGTAGGGTGCCAGCGGTTCATTCGGGCGAACAAAATGTTCCAGTCCTTCAATCATGGGGCTCACAAACTCGGGCGGGCTGTTGTAAAGCCGCCAGTTTAACCTTTGCCCGGTGTTTTATCGATAACCAGACCCCGGCCCGTGAACGGCTGCAGGGAAATATTGCCACCGACCGCGGGCCGGACTCTTCGCAACGGACTACCGGTCGCGACGATGCTCGCCTACCTGCGGATTTCGGCGTGGGGAACCGACAACCCTGCCGCTGATGCCGCTCCTTCGTTCCGGCCCAGCGGAATATGGGGCCGGTTGATGTGCGATTTGACCAGGTGCGGCATCCAGAGGGCTTTGTCCACGAGATCGATCAGCAGTTTCGGCGGGAATGGCCGCCGCAGAAACAGTGCCGAACCATTGCGGAACCGGCGACTGACCACATCGGCCATCTGGTTGCCCGAAATGAACATGGCGGGGACATCGGAGCGGTCGGGCAAATTGTTGATTTCCAGCACGACATCGACTCCACTCGCTCCATCCAGATCGACGTCGCACAGAATCAGGTCGAGGGACTGGGAACGGGCCGCCTGAATGGCTGCCGCCCGGTCCTGGGCGCAATGGACTTCGAATTTCTCGCTGTGGAGGGTCGCCGCCAGTCCGAGCAGTGAAATCGGATCGGAATCGATGACCAGGATGACGGGTTGTTGCACGGAGCTCATGGGAACAGGCCTCGCAGGGAACCGTCCGATTCGCCAATCCTTTGGCCTGATTTTTGCGTCCTGTATCTTGGGTTGCGTCAAATCGGACTGTCAGAAGTTATCGACCATCGGTCGGGCAAATTTCCCTGGATTGCCACAGACCCCTAAAATCGGAAAACTCCCGGCAAAAAAACCGGAAAAAACGGTACAAACCCCGGTGGCGCCCGTTTAATCCTGATTGGGACCGCCCCAGTCCCTCCACGCAGATTGTCCGGTGAACAGGACAATTCCGTTACTATTTGTCCCGCTTTACGGTTTCGCCTGTCGTGCAAACCGGATTTTATGGAGAAAGGCCAATGTCCAAATCAACCCTGAATCTGCTGATCGTGCTGTTCCTCATCTGCCCCGGTTTTGCCTGGGGATGTCAACAGTCCGGCAATGACCCCACCAAAACAACGGGCCCGGAAGTGGCAGGCCGGACCGGTAGCCCGCAGGACGAAGTCAACCAGTCCAAAGCGGACGAAAAAACAGGTGAAGATTCCCAGGCGGCCGCAGAGGAAAAAAAGATGGAAACTGTAACGCTCGGTGCCGGATGTTTCTGGTGCGTCGAAGCCGTGTTTGATTCGCTCAAAGGCGTCGAATCCGTCGAATCCGGGTATATGGGCGGTACCCTCGAAAATCCGTCTTATGCCCAGGTCTGCGAAGGGTGGACGGGTCACGCTGAAGTCTGCAAGGTCGTTTTCGATCCGGAGGAAATTGAATTTGCGAAATTGCTGGAAGTGTTCTGGTCCACCCACGATCCCACCACGCTCAACGCTCAGGGACCGGATCATGGAACCCAGTACCGTTCCGCGATCTTCTTTACGACCGATGAACAGCGGCAAATCGCCGAGCAGCTGAAAGAAAAAATCAACGCGGGAGGATTTTTTAACGTTCCGATTGTGACCGAAATCACCGCTTACTCAACGTTCTATCCGGCCGAAGACTACCATCAGGAGTACTTCGCACTGAACGGCAAGGCCCCCTACTGCCGCAGCTGGATCGCACCCAAGATGAAAAAATTCCGAAAGGCCTTCGCCGACTTGCTGAAAGACGAGGAGAACGAAAAGGCAAAAAACCAAAAATCAAAGGACGCCGGGAAGTCAGCGGCAGGAGAAGACGAACAGGACAAATCCACGGGTGACGACAAAACCAGGGGTGACAGTGGGGGTGATAACGACGGGGCCAAAAGCAGCGATGGCAGTGACGGTTAGTCGAAACCGGTAGTGAGCCTCGACCGGTTTCGATGTTAGGGGCCGTTCAGCCAATTTCAAAGTCGGCCAGCTCTCCCCAGAGCCGGCCAGACGTGCAGGGTTCAGCTCCCTTTTGTCTCTTCGCCCTCTTTTCTCCGTTTGCCATGACTTGACCCGGGCAACAGGAAGGCCAGTTCATCGGGCTCGCTGGCCCATAACAGGATCGACAGAACACTCAAAACGAGGATGGCGGACCAGGCCAGAGGGTGCAAGCCTGGAACGGGTTCTGGATTGAGGCTGGAGGTCGGCTTCCAGCGTGAAGCGTCTTCCCAGCCATATCGCGTGCGCCGCCAGGGGATCTCGTCAGTCTGCTCTTTCAACTGAAATGCCGCTACAGCTTGCACGGGGACTCTCCCCCGATTTCGCATTTCCGTCAGCTTCACAGTCGGCTTGCTGGTCGCCCCGGCGAGAACTGCATCCGGCGTCGCGTTGTCGCGACCGGACACTGCAGGCTCCGCCGGGTGGACAGTTTCGCTTCCCGATGACGCTGAATGTCCGAGGACATGCGGCGAAAACGCAAGACAGGCGACGACTGGAACAAGGAAAAATGCTGAGCGACTCATGGCTGGGGTTTAAGCCTGGGGATAGAGGAGCCGGGGGCAACCGGTTGTCCTGCGAAGAAAGGCAAAATCGGTGCCGACCGGACAAAAACCTTCGAAACAGCGGGTTTTCCATGTTTTCAGCGGTTCGATGTTGCGTTTGGCAAACGTTTTTTGGTACGGGACGTTGACAAAAATCAGCATCCGGCCACGATTGAAGGTGCGGCCGGGTGTGGCCAGCCGTCAAATCCGAAATGTGCTGGACAAACTGGCCAGCCGTCAGTTCTGGCGGATTTGCGGAATTGAAAAGGGGAATCCCGGCAAGCTTTTTCGCCGATGATTTGACTGAAGCGTAGAATTCACTGGCGGACCACTTCAACCCCCGCCAATCAGGTGCGAGCCATGTCCAAAGCTGATCGAACACAACGCAAACAGCTGATCCGCGAAGCCGAGGGTTTCCTCGACTTGATGACGGCGCTGGAAGATCATCTTTCGCTCGACCTGCCGCAGCGTGAGTTGCTGGCCGACCGCGTCATTGGCACGCTGGCACAGGTTGCCAGCCCGCAGGGTTTCAAGCCCTACATGCTGTACCTCAAGGGCCAGGCCTGCCGCGCCGCCGAACGGTTCGAACAGGCCATCGGCTACTTTGAACAGTCCGCCCGGCTGGATCCCGACAACATGCACACCCAGCTGGGACTGGCGTGGTGTTACAAACGCACCCTGCAGCTGGCCGAGGCGATTGAGGCCATGCGACTGGCTGTGCAAATCGAAAACGACAGCGCGATCGCCCACTACAACCTCGCCTGCTATCTGTCGCTCGGTGGCCACCTGCTGGAAGCCGTGGCCGAACTGTCGATCGCCCTCGAACTGGACGCCAGTTTTCGCGACAAGGTGTTCGGCGAACACGATTTCGATCCCATTCGCCATACGCCGGAGTTTCTCGCGGCTCTGACTGTGAATGTCTGATGGCAGCGGGCGGAAAACCTCGTCGAAAAAAAGACGTTTCAAAAAAACGACGGCGCGGATCCTCCTCCGACGGCGAATCGTTGGTCCCGCCACAATTGCCGGAAGCGTTCGTCGACCGCCTGCGTGACATCGTCCCGCCAGAAATTTTCGAAGCTGTGTTGCAGACATTCTCCACACCCCGCGCGACCGGCTTGCGGACCAACCCCCTCCGCGGCGATGCCGATGAAGTCCTTGAGTGGGCAGACGCCAACAGCCTCCCCCTGCAGCCGGTCGCGTGGCATCCCACCGGGTTTGTTGCCCGTTTTGCGGACCGGCAGGCGTGGACCCATTCGGAATGGGTCGATGCCGGCAAGCTGTATGTGCAAAGCCTCTCCAGCCAGTATGCGGCCGTGGTTCTCGATCCGCGTCCCGGCCAGTCCGTTCTCGATCTGGCTGCAGCGCCAGGTGGCAAGACCACGCATCTGGCAGCGCTGATGCTGAACGAAGGGATGTTGTCCGCCGTGGAACCCATTCGCAACCGCTTTTTCCGCCTGCAGGCGACACTGCAACGGATGGGAGTGACCCATTGCCGGACCTACATGACCGATGGACGAACGGTAGGACGAAAAACAGGCGAACGCTTTGACCGGGTCCTGCTGGACGCACCCTGCAGCAGCGAGGCGCGGATGAGTCTGCTGCGGCCCGATTCAATGGCGGTCTGGAACCCCCGCAAAATCCGGGAGTGCAGCCGCAAACAGGCAGGATTGCTCCAGTCCGGATTCGACGCCCTGTTGCCTGGTGGCCAGCTGCTGTACTGCACCTGCAGTTTTGCTCCCGAAGAAAACGAGCGAATCGTTTCGAAGTTGTTGCTCGACCATCCCGGCCGGGCGAGTCTTGTGCCGCTCCCTGATGTTCCGTTTGCAACGCAGCCCGGCATGGAAAGTTTTCGCGGCGAAAGCTTTCACCCCACGATTTCTCATGCCCGGAGAATTCTGCCATCCGACATGATGGACGGATTCTTTCTGGGCCTGATCGCCAAATCCTGAAGGGACCCTCGCACTCGCACAAGGCCGCCCTCAGTTTCCGTATTTCACGCTCACCAGCTGATCTGTCGGGACATTGTCGACCGACTGTTTTTTTCCATTGGGCCAGATGATTTCCATCCGCACGGATTCTGCGTGGTGGCCCAGTCCAAAATGCAGCATCAAATCGTTCTGGTTTCCTTCGCCCGTCCCGGCTTCAACTTGACGGGTCAGCCAACCGACTGGCACCTCGATTCGCACCTGGGTCCCGATCGCAGAGCGGTTGACCGCAGCCCCGTCACCTTCCAGGTGCACCAGCAGCCAGTGTCGGCCATTCCCCTCGTTTTCGAACAGCCTTCCGGCTGTGACCAGGTCGAGGTCGCCGTCATGATCGAAATCGGCCCAGGCGGCCTGATAAGTCGGCGGCAGCGAATCCAGTTGCGCTGCCAGTGTGGCGTCTGAAAATGCAAAGCCGCCATCGTTGCAAAACAGCACCGGATTGTTCTTCCGGCCAAAAGAAGCGGTTTCATACACCGTTGTGAAAAACAGGTCGAGGTCGCCGTCGTTGTCACAGTCGCCTGCGGCCGGGCTGGCGTAGGACTCCTGATAAAAGATCCCGCAAGTCCCAAGGTCCTCAAACTTAAAGCCGTCCTCCGCACCCAGATTGCGAAGAAACCGCGATTTGGGCTGGTCACCGCGGCTGTCGACATGGGCGAAGTTGCCCGCGAACAAGTCGAAACTTCCGTCATTGTCAAAGTCACCCCACGCCGAACCGATCGAATGGCCCCCGGCAAAACCGGCTGACGTGGCAGTCGCCGCAAACATGGCCGTCACATCCGAAAAACGGCCTGTTCCGTCGTTCATCCAGAGGATGTTGGGTTGCAAACGGTAATTCGAAACGTAGACGTCGGTATCTCCGTCCTCATCGAAATCACAGGCCGTCACGCCGCGTGCGCGGAATCGCGTTTCACTCCAGCCGATGCGGAAAGTTTTGCCTGCCTCGTTGATCAACAGCATGTCAGGACAGGTAACCCCCGCGTCGCGGCCCTCATACCCACCCACATACAGATCCGCGAACCCGTCGCCGTTGAAATCGCCCCAACAGGCGCCCCGGGAAACACCTGGCTCAACGGGCGGCAGCTCCACCGGATCAAAACCCTGCCCCTCCCTGTTGCGAAACAGTCGGACCGGAGACCACGAGAACAAATCGGCAAACCCGTCATTGTCAAAATCCGCTGCCACCACATCGCCCATCCCTTCGGCCAGCCGGATGAACCGTTTGCCGCTGTCGTTACGCCAGACAACGCCACCCGCACACAAATCCGGCCAGCCGTCGTTGTCCACATCGACCCAACAGGCAGAGGTTCCCGCCAGCTGCAGACCCAACTCCGCCGTCCGGTCCCGAAATCCCGTTGTGTTCGGCACGTCCTGGGCCCCAATGGCCCCCGCGGTCATCGTTGCCCCCACCATCATCCACAGGCCGCTGGACAAGACGTTGCGAAACACAAACGCCGCCTCGGTCCAGATTCCATCCGCGACTGCAGCGTCAAGTTTCCTGCCAGCCATTTCACATCCTTTGCCATTGCGTGCATTGCCAGAAAAAACAAACCGCAGTTCTTGACAGTGCGCCTGCCACGCTGAAAGTTCCACCTGTTTTTCCATCCGCCCCGACACCAGGACTGGAGCGACAAACCTGGCACCATGCCATGCAGGGCGATTCGCGCCAGGCTCAGCCAGGCGATTCGTGTCAGGTACGTTGTGCCCTGTGCTACGGGGCGAAACTCTGTTTCAGCTTTTTCGCTGTTTGATCCACGCCTCCCTGATGCAGCGTCAATTCCGATATCGGACCGGCGTCCGGGCTGCCGAAAGTGATCCTCGCATCGACGCCGACGACGGAAAAGCTGTTTTTCGTGACCGGCAGCAACACAAACCGGGGCTGGCCAGTGGCCTGCCCCAGAAGGGTGTCGCCTTCCCGTGTAATCGTGATCACAAAATCCGCAGCCAATTCATAACGGCCAACGTAGCTTTCCAGAATTTCAGGAGCGACCTGCACCGGCGGTGCAGCCGGTTTTCCCGTGCGGATATCGTCGATTGCTTTCAGAATGGCATCGAGGAAAAACGAACTGTGATTGGTCAGGACAATCGCCGTTCTGCGATTCTGAAGGTCGCGGTCGATCGAGGTGCGAAATCCGACCCAGCCGCCGCCATGTGCGACCCGAACCGGAATGCCATCGGAGGATTCGACCATCCAGCCGAAGCCGTATCCGGTTTCTTCACCGCTGCTGATTTTGCCAGAAGTGAACGCTTCGGCGAGCGTGGACTGTTTCACAATTTTTTCCGTGTACAACGCCTGGTCCCATTTCAGCAGATCGCGGGCCGAAGCGTAGATTCCGCCATCGCCATTCATCCCATTCAGAAAATTCCAGTCGTTGTCCTGATGGGTATCGCCATCGCCCGTCCAGGCGAATCCAAAAACCCGCTGGGGAATCACAAAGTCTTCGCCCGGACTGAAGGCCGAAGTGTGCTGCATTTCCAGCAAGTCGAAAATCCGTTCCCTGAAAAACTGTTTGACCGGTACCCCCGAGACCCGTTCGACGATCACGGCCAGCAGGACATAGCCTGTGTTGCTGTATTCAAAACGTTCTCCCGGCAGAAATTCAATGCCGGGCTTGTGTTTCGCAAACTGCTCCACCAGGTCGCTGTTGAACGCCGTTTTGCGGGCCGATTCCGGTTTGTCTGCATCCCAGTTCTCCGCAAACCAGCTTACATAATCGGGTAACCCGCCGGTGTGGTGCAGCAGGTGCCTGATCGTTATTCCCTCGTACGGCAGTTCGGGAATGTACTTGCGAATGTCATCGTCGTACTGCAGTTTGCCCTGTTCGCACAGCAGCATGATTCCCATCGCCGTGAACTGTTTGCTGACGGACGCCAGGCGAAAAGACGATTCGGCCGTCAACACGCTGACCTCGTTGATATTGGCCACACCCAGGGTTTTCTCGTAAACCACATTCCCGGCCTCAGCCAGCAGAACCGTGCCGTTGAATTGACGGTTCTCATGCATGGTTTCCAACAATTCGTCCAGTTGTCTCGTGGCCGCTTGGTTCCAGACCGCCATTTGCAAAGCATCGGCGTGAGCGCAGAAGAAAAAAACGAGGACAGGAGATAACAAAAAGCGCATCAATGGAGACCCCTCAGACAAGTCAGGGAAACAGACGAATGATGGCGATTCTATCACAAACAGGCGAAAAGGGCCGAGTAACCCGCGGCGAAGAACGGCCAGTCAGCGACCGGGGCAGCGCCACCGTCGATTCCAGAATTGGGCCTTCAATCTGCGTGCCGGAGCCCGGCGGCGTTCCCTGCTGTCGTCGCTGTCGCGACTGGTGGTTGGTGGTTGCGCACCTTTTCTGCGGGTTTGCACCCGCAGCTAATTGCTGTCGTCGCTATCGCGACTGGTTGCCGTCGTTTTGTTTACCCTCGTCCTTCTTGCCACCGTCCTTCTTGCCACCGTCCTGTTTGCCACCGTCCTTGTCCTTGTCGGAATCGTCTTTCTTCTTCGAGTCTTTTCCGCCTTCTTCGTCGCCCTGTTTTTCGTCGGCTTCGTCCCCGGAATCATCGTCCTGATCGTCGTCGCCGTTTTCATTCTCCTGCACGTCGGTCCCCTTGGTGGCACCTTTTTTCAGTTTGATGTTTTCCAGTGCGGCGGAGTCGAGCAATTCGTGCCAGGTCTGGGCGTCCTCTTCTTCACCCTTTTTTAAAACCTTGATGGTTTCGAAAGCGTGGTCGAAGGCAGGCGCCATCGTTTCCTGCTCGTATTTTTTCTTGTCGTCACCTTTCAGGGATTCCCACTGGGAGGTCAGATTTGCGCTGTCCATTTCATCCTTGAACAATTTCCCGAAATCGTTGGTTTCGGTTTTCTTTTTGCCTTTGACATGGCACAACTCGCATTTGATGACCAGCGATGGATACTGTTTCTGAAGCTGTTTTTTGAAAACTGTATGGGCGCTGGCCTGTTGAGTCCCAAACCAGGCCAAAAGAAAAAAAACCGGCAGGATCGGCTGCCAGCTCAAAACGTGTCTGAAAAACATCTCTATTCAACTCCTCAACGGATGCACGAAGTCCTGCCCGGATGTTGCCAGGCGGCGGCCGGGTTGCCACGCTGCGTGCCGGGATACCGGCGGCCACGGCCATTGCTCCATTATCGGTAACGACCCCGCCTGCGGCCAGGGGTGCGGCGAAGTGACTGGCGTGGCCGGGGATCCACCCTGTCCATTGTCCCGGATCTGCCGGTTGCCGGGATTCGCCGGCCGGAACCGGTTGCCCCAGGTTAGGAATGGCCAGTCCCCAATGCACAGCCAACAACAGTTTTGGGCGGGAAAAAGCAAGCGTTGGCGGGTCGACAACTCATGGTCCATGTTGCACGGGGTCAGCCCCCTGCGCGTGAACGGCTTCGCGAAAACCTGCCCGACGCCCGATCAGCGCGGGACCGGGTTGCGATACGGCTGCAAGTCCAACTGCGGGACCGCCTCCGGGCTGCAATAGTTCAACCAGATGCCGACAGGATCATCGAGGGAAGCACTGGCGGCATGCGCGTCGGCCGCCTGAAACACATGCCCGCATGCCGCACATCGAACCGGCAATCCGAGGTAACGCACGGGACGACTGCTACAGTCTTCACAACGGGAACAGACCACAGGAAACAGCGGTTCGGAATTCGACATCTTGCGACCCGGAAAAAGAATCCATTCCACGCGATGCAATGCATCACCCCGACGTTCCGCTCATCGAAACCGGGACCGTCGTTTATAGCCTTTGGGCAAAAAATCCCCAATCCGAAAATCCGGATCCCATTCCGGCGCTGGAGTCCTGCCCGGAGAGTTTCCCGTCTGACCGGGTGACCGGCTACACTTTTCAGCTGGCTCACCTGCGCTCAAGCGCCAGCAGGCCCGTGGCATCGGCCAACAGTTCCCGCCGGCTTCAGTTTCGGGCACCCTTGGGCAACCGCAGGTTGGGGGACCGGTCAATCCGTTTGCGCAACTCGTCACCGAACGTTTTGAAGTCGTTTACGCTCCCGGCCGGGCGGAACTCGCCAGCGACATTTTCCGGGACATCGCCGAACCAGGCAGAGGTCCGGTGGGCGGACAGGGAATTGCGTGACATGTAGTCGACCGCTCCGCCCCAGGCGGACTCGGGGTAGACCCCTTTTTCGCCAAAGGCATTGATGTCATTCGGTGGCAGCGGAGCGATCAGCAGTGAATAGCTGGCAAAGACCACATAAAAGACACCCACAGCCAGCGATCCCAGACTGCGTCCCACCATTTCCACCATCGGATCGAATCGCAACCGGTATCGCGAAAACGACTCGGTCAGCGAGCGCAAGATGATAAAGCTGAGCGCGAACAGCAGCCACAACGAAACGAAATCAGCAATCAGTTGCCACGTGAAATCCACGTTCAGCATCCAGTTCGACACGTTGCGATGAAAGCTGGTTGCAATCAGACCGGCCAGCACGAGGTTGACCAACGTCACGAGGTTGCTCCACAAACCCAGCCACCAGTTGGCGGCCACAATGACCGCCGCCGGGCCAAACAGGATCAACAGCCAATAAAATCCGGTCATCAGTCAGTTTCCACGGGTGCGAATGGTTCTGGTTTTCGGTGATCAGCAGGTGGGCAGGAAAAATCCGGAGTGTCCGGCTGGATGTTCGTGGCTTCCTCCCGGTGGGGAGCCGCCCTGGCACTTTCTTCATTTTTTGTCCGGGGCCGAGAGCAGACGCTGCATTTCTTCCAGCGACGTCAGGCCCTGGGCAACCAGCAGGGCCAGTTCGTCCTGCAGGTTGGGTTGGCCCGCGTCGGTTGCCGCAGCGAGGTAGTTTTCTGGCCGGGTCTCGCCACTGGCCAGCAATTTTTTCAACCCGTCGTCGATCACAACCATTTCAAAAACGCCGGTGCGCCCGACGTATCCTGTACCGTAACAGGTTTCGCAAACCGGTAGCGGTTCGCCCCGTTCATCGACTTCGTCCCCCCGCCGCACGTCGGGCCGGAACAGCTGGCGAATCCGGCCAGGTGGAAAGCCGAGTTTCTGGAGCAGCTGCGGTGAGGGTGCAAAGGGCTGGCGGCATTTGGTGCAGAGTTTTCGCACCAGCCGCATGTTCAACACCACGCGAAGGTTGGCGGCGAGTCGTTTTTTGTCCGCGTTCAGTGCGACCAGCCGGGCCAGGGTCTCGGCGGCATTCCGCGCCTGAATCCGGGTCAGCACCATCAAGCCGCGCTTGTCGCTCAAATCCATCATCTGGTTCAGGTCGTTGGCATCGGCCATGTCGGGAAAAGCCAGCACATGCGGTTCTTTCAGCAGCAGCTGGGGCAGCGGCGTGAAATGGTTTCCCGCGGCGTGATAGGTCACGGCGTTGACGTTGATGACCTCCTGCTCTTCCCGGCCTTCGCACTCAATCACATAGTAGTCCCGCAGAAAACGGTCGCCGCTGGACAGCAACCCGCGCCAGCAGGTCGTGTAGCCTTCGCCCGGCACGGCACTGCTGACGCACAGTCCGTTTTCGCCGTTGAGGATTTCGGCCAGCTGGGTTTTCATGCCGGGGCGCATGCCCATGTCGCTGACCGAATCGAGCGGAGCGCGTTTTCGGCCGACGTAGACGGCAATCCGCTCGCCCGTTTTGACTCCCTGGCTGACGACGCGGAATTCGTAGCGGGTTTTCTGGTAGAGGGCGCGGAAGCGGCCTTCCTGGCGACTGCGGCGGTCCTGCCAGTTCATCCCGGCCAGCTGCTTCAGACTGGCCGCCATCGGATCGCCGGTTTCCCGGTCCAGCGCTGGCATGGGGACCCATTGCCCGTCAATCTGGTAACGGAAACTGACCGCCTGGGCCGTGTAATCGAAAATGGCCAGGTCGGCCCGGCGGAGAATCAGGTCGACGGCCATCAGCGTCATCGTGGGAAAGCCTTCGGTCGGCTCCAGCGTCTCGATCAGCGCCGTGATTTCCTCGGGCGACTTGCCGACCGGTTCAAACTCGATCGGAGGCAGTTCGAATTGTTGTTTCTTGGCCATGCGGTCCGTGTCGGGTAGATGAAAACCGGATCAAAAAAACAGGGGTCCCGGCCGGATCATTGTCCGGAACGAAAAACGCGGCGGACTTCTTCCAGCGAGGTCACGCCAGCCAGCACCATCCGCGAAGCCTCGTCCAGCAGTGTGCGGAAACCGGCTTCGCGAAAAGCCCGGTTGAGGGCTTCGGCCTGCGGCGCGGTCACCAGAACCTTGCGGATGGAATTGTCGACAGCGATTACTTCGAGGACGGCGACGCGGTCAAAGAAACCCGTTCCCTGGCAAATATTGCAGGGCAGCATCTCGACGGGGTTTCCTTTTTCATCCACTCGCTGCTCGACGGGAGGCAGCTGGTAGTGCCGGAAAATTGTCTTCTGCGTTTTTGGATTGCCACCCAGTTTCAGGATCAGTTCCGGCTTGGCGGGAACCTCGATCCGGCATTTGGTACAAAGCCGGCGAATCAGCCGCTGGTTGATGATCCCGGTCAGGGCCTGGGCAAATCGTTTGCGGTCGCCGAACTGGGGCAGGACCCGCAGGACGGCCTCGGCACAACTGCTGGCCGGGGTGCGTGTGAACAGGGTCCGCTCCTGGTCGAGGACTTCGGAGACAGCCGCATCAGCCAGTTTCGGATCGATCAGTTCGGGCAGCACCAGCACGTTGGGCTGGGTCAGCATCAGTTTTCGCATCAGTTCCAGCGGGTTGGCACCCGGGGCCAGGCGGTTCTGCTGGATGTTTTCGACATCGGTTTCGTTCTCGTTCGGGGTGAGAATGGCGACACAGTCCCGCGTGATGCGGTCGGAGGTCAACAGTGCCGAACGCCAGAGCGTGGTCAATCCACCCTGGGGAGGAGCCGAAACAATCACCAGGCCGACTGCGTCCATCAGTTTCTGGGCGCGCCCGACACTGTCAGGATCCATCCCCATCTCGATCATGGTTCTGATTTTGGCGGCCGAACGCTGGAATTTGATCTGGACCTGTTCGCCGGTGGCGACCCCCTGGGAAGTGACATCGATTTTGGCCTTCTGTTTGACGTCGTCCCATTTCAGCATGAAGCGGCCCTGCTGTTTTTTGCGGCGTTCAGCCGGGTTCATGCCCGCGACGCCTTTCAGTGCCGCCAGCAGGGCATCGCCCTGCTGCCGGTCCAGGGCCGGCATCGGATTCCAGACGCCATCGATCTGCATCCGTCCATTGACCGACTGGCGGGTATAGTCCAGCAACATCAAGTCGACGCGACCGACCAGCCCGTTGCCCAGCAAATTGCGCAGGACTTCGTAGACGGGCGACTGGCGGACTTCGATTTGCAGTTTTTGCCGCGTGTTCGTGTCGCCTTCCGGCACCAGCTGGATCTGGTCATCGTCGGCGTCGTCAAAATCTTCCTGTTTCAAATCCGATTTGCCGGCGACCCTGAACGCGACATTGACGCTGGACTTCAGCCGGGAGCGGCGGGTCGTGCGAAAAAGCAGCGGCGGCAAAAAAGCAGCCACGACAAAAACCGGCATCCCGATCCAGTAAATCGGCACCAGCAACACGGCCACCAGCCCCACCAGCATCGATCCGACCGTGATCAGATTCCAGGTTTCGGGCGCCATCTCCAGGTCATTGCCCCAGCGCAACAGGTCGCGATTGATGCGGTCGGCGATGATCACCCAGACTATCCAGACCAGCACCACGATCAACAGTTTGTACCACGACAGAAACTCGCCGTAGTGGGAATCGATGTAACCGGCCTGGTTGGTGTCCAGCGCGGGAACCTGCCCGAGCAGGCTCGCCGGCAGCAGAAACCCGGATACCAGCAGCCCACCCGCCAGAGCCGTGGTTGCAGAAGCGATTTGCCGCATGATTACAGAATCCCCGGTTGCGATACGTGAATGCCTTTGAGCCGCATTTTCAGGGCTTCCTTGTTCGGAGCGACTTCGAATGCCGTGGGGCGATCGATCAGCTCCTTGTCGATCAGGTCCTTCAGGCTCTTGGTAAACTCCTGCATCCCTTCTTCTTCGCCGATCCGGATGGCGTCTGCCAGTTTGTGGTCGCCTTCCTCCAGAACCAGTTTGGTCACTGTTGGATTGAACGTCATGACTTCGCAGGTCGGCACGCGGCCCACGCCAGGCTTGATGCTCTTGAGCAGCTTCTGGGCGACAATCGCTTTCATGTTCATGGCGATCGCGCTGCGAATCGCCCCGTGCATGTCTTCGGAGAACAGGTCAAGGATACGGCCAATCGTCGATGGGGCGCTGGAGGCGTGAATCGTTCCGAACACGAGGTGACCCGTTTCGGCAGCGTGAATGGCTGTGAGAAAAGTTTCCTGGTCACGCATTTCGCCGACCAGAATCACGTCCGGGTCCTCGCGAACCGCGTGTTTCATGCCGATATTGAAGTCGAGCACGTCCTGGCCGATTTCACGCTGGTTGATCAGGCATTTTTCGTCCTTGAAAACAAACTCGATCGGATCCTCCAGTGTCAGAATGTGTTTCTTGTATTTGCGGTTGATGTAATTCAGCATCGACGCAATGGTCGTACTTTTGCCTGACCCGGTCACCCCCGCCAGCAACACCATTCCCTGGTCAAAATTGCAAAGCGTTTCCATCACGGGCGGCAAATTCAGGCCTTCAAAGTCCGGAATGAAATTGTTGACCCGGCGGGCGACCATTCCCAGATTGCCCAGCTGTTGCAGCAGGTTCACGCGGAAACGCCAGGATTCGCCATCGACGTCCACGATATAGGCAAAGTCGGTTCCGCCATCGCGGTCAAAAATCGCCCGTTGCCTCTCGTTCATGATCGGCAACAGCAGTCGGACCATTTCCTCGGCGTCGATCGGACCGCGGTTGAGATCGGTCAAAGTGCCATGCACGCGAATGATGGGCGGACGACCGACCTTCATGTGCAGGTCGGAGCCTTTCATTTTTACGAGGGCCCGGAAGTACCGGTCGACCTCGCGATCTTCGCGTTTCTTGTTGAATCGCCGGGCCAGTTCCTCGGCCGAGACCTGCGTGTCGGGCGTCGCGGATGAGCCTTTTTGTTCGACATGAGCCATGAACGGTGCCTTGTTCCTGTTCCGTAAGGTTTGGACTGTGAAGCTGTTTTCCGATGCCCCCGCACACGGATCCGGGCCAACGAACTTCCGGCCCCGGCTGGGGCCGCCAATTCGCTGCAGGCCCGCTGCCGCGCAAACTGCAATCTTCAAGTTTACTCTGCCGGGGTGCAGATCGTCCAATCCCCGCACATTTCCTCCTCTACAACCAGAATAACCGGAGGGCACCCGCATCCCGACCCCCGCGATGTCCCACCACGCGGCCCGCCGGAATTCCACCAGCCCGAAACGCTGACGGCTCCCCCCGCGGCACTCGCTGGAGCGCGACAGCCTTTTGCACCCTGCCTGTCCCACTGGCCCTGGCCGCCGGATTGGCTTAACGTATAATCCGGACTTCGGCCGGAATCCTCTCCGGTCGGCGAGTCCGCTGT
>JBGSVU010000267.1:0-7633 GCA_041752775.1 Pirellulaceae bacterium
CCCTGCCGGATCCGGATTTTTCTCCCACGGATTCGTCAGGGTCCACGTGTCGGCAGCAATGGCTTCGCCCAGCACCAGCGGCTTGGGACCATGTTCGTCGATCCAGTTCTGCAACTGGCGCAGCGTGGCGACCCAGGTGTGGTTGTTTCCATAAGGATGGTCATCGTAGAAATCGTGAATCCGGTTCCACTCAATCCAGCTGCTGTCGTCCTCGATCAAACAGCCCGGAACCATGGCTTTCCCAAGATCATACAGCCGCTGCAAAACCGCCAGATCGGCGCCTGGACCTGTCTCACACGTCAGCGAACGGAGAGCAACTGCCGGATGATTCCGGTCGTGCAGAAAAAACTCCCTGTACTCCCGCGCCAACTCCTGCTCATGCTGCAGGTCCAGCTTCGGATGCCAGGTCGGATACTCGACCCACGCCAACATCCCCATTTCATCACAAAGCTCCAGATAGCGTTTGGGCGGAATCCACAAACAGAACTTCATCAGGTTAAAACCACGCGACTGGGCAAAAAGGATCTCGTCACGCATCCAGGCTTCATCCACCGCAGGTGCAATCCGGGGCGGTGCATACCCCCAATTCAGAACACCACGAACGGTCAGCGGACGACCATTCATCTCCAGTCGCTGGCCTTCAGCCGAATACGACGAAAAGCCCGTGCGGAACGGTTGTTGATCCACCGGTGATGCCGACTCCGGGTCATCCGCCCGGTACAGTCCCACGCGGATTTCGTACAGCGCCGGCTCCGATGGGCTCCAGCTCACAACGTCCCCAACCTCAAAGCTGCCCGCAAACAGAATCTGTGATTGCCCCTGATCGGAATCTGACGCACCTGCAAGCGGGACCGGACCCAGCGCTGTCCAGTCCCCGGCTGCCCGGTCTTCATCCGCCGAATCGCGCCATCGACGCATCTCAGCACTGCAGATCAATTCGTTGCCCTCGCCAGCGCCAAAATCTGCGCCTGGCACAACAGCCGGAATTTCCAACAGCAACTTGCTGCTCAGGGCATTGCCCCGCACCATCACCGCCGTCGTAAGAATGCGGGTTGCCGGAGCGGTTTTCAGAACTACCGGTTGCCAAATTCCCGAAAAATGATCGGTGACCACAGGCAAAAAACCTTCGGTGTTGTGGCCCACCAGTTCCTCGACTTGGACACTTAATTCCCAGCGGTCGTCATCCCGGTGGCGACGCGCCAGGTCCGTGATGTCCAATTCAAACGGCGTCCATCCGCCCGTGTGTTCGCCCACAACCTGGCCCTGAAATTGGACCGTGGCCCGCGTGGCGACGGCGTCAAAACAAACCAGCAGTCGCTGCCCCTCCGGAATCTCAATCGGAGCAAGGGTTGTCACCCATTCGGAAGCGCCGTCGTATTGGATCCGCAAGGCGTCCTCCAGCGATGTCGGCACCGCGACGCCAGTCGCCGCCGGCCCATCCGCAGACTCCTGCTCGCCGACCGGTTCCCCGCGCTGAGCACCGGACGGTTCCGTGGTAACCGTCCATTCCGTCAGCGGAATCAAGTGAGAATCGCCGCTGTCGTCTTGCCAGTTCGCCTCCGCGCCAAACGCCGCATCGATCGATACGACACCGAGACCCAGAAACAGCGCTGCAAAACATCGCAGACTGAAAAAACCGGTAGTGAGCAATTTGTAGTTCATTTTGCGGGTGTTAGCTGAACCGCGATGGCGCGGTGGTCGCTGGTTTCCAGATCGTCAGGGAAATCGTTTTCGCGCACCAGAATCTGGCAGGCGGGTTGCCAGGTTTTTGCTGGACCCGACACAAAAGCACCATCCAGCAGTGATCCCGGATAGTCGTCGGCCCCATCGCGATTTTCGTCGTACCAGTTGCTGTCGATCATTTCCTCGGGCCGGATCCATTCCAGAATCTGGTCGCGGTGCAACTCCACAAAGGCCTCGTTGCCGGTATCCGCATCAAAAATGTAATCGAAATTCAGGTCGCCAATCAACAGCACGGAATCGGACTGGTCGCGGGCCCATTCGCGAATGGCGATCGCCTGCTGTTTGCGAAAATCGGCGTTTCCCCGCGCCAGATGAACTGCAACGACGAAAAAACGCTGGCCGCTACTCCGGTCCTGCATCAGGCATACCAGCGGGCTGCGATGGCGCCCGGTGTTCACTTTCCTGCCAGCCAGTTCGCTGGGTTCGTCGAACTCCAACAGTTCCAGTCGCTGGCTGTTGTAAATCACTTCGATGCGGTCCTCGTCGCCGCTCTCACCGTTGACACTCTGGTAAACCGCATCGTTCTGGCCCCGCAACGCACCACAAAAACGGTCAAACTCGCCGGGCAGGACTTCGGTCAATACGACCAGATCCGGACTCTGGTATTGAGACAACTGGCCGGCGATAACCACAGGGTTGCTCATCCCCGACTCGACATTCCAGGCGATGATTTTCAATGTCCCGGGCGAAGATTCGGCGGCCGACCCTTCCGTTTCCCGACCAACCAGAATTTCAGGACCGGCCAGTGCAGTTTCTGATACGGACCCGGAACCCGCGTCAAGGCCGCGCGACACCGCCAGCGGACCGGGAATCGCGGGTCGCTGGCATCCGGAGAGAAGCAAAACAGCAAAAGCCAGAATCAGCAATCCGGAATCAGGGCGCATGGCAGTCCCGTGCGAAAAATGCGAACAGTGAAATGCGAACGGTGCTGGAGAGCAGTTTTTTGCAACATTGTAACGGGTTTGCATCCACTGGACGGCCAGAAACCAGCCTGCCGCAATCTTTTTTTATTTGCGTTGGCCGGTTTCCCGAAACAGGACCCGTTGCAAGACGCGTTTGAAAAAAGGAAAATCATCCGCCAGGGTCGGCTCGACGGGAGAATTCACAGCGGTGTTGCAAAATGTCCGTCGGTCGCGTTTCGGAAGTGCCCCGGTTTTTCGACCCGTTTTTTTTTCAAAGGTTTCTGGAAAATGAGTGAAACAGCTTGTCCGGTTTGTGAAGGAACCGTTGAGATCGAGGAAGGCGCTGTGGTGGGGGAGTTGCTGCCCTGTGCTGATTGCGGAGCGGAACTGGAAATCCTGTCGGTCAAACCGCTGAAACTGCAGGAAGCTCCGGAAGTCGAAGAGGACTGGGGCGAGTAGCCGGTGCATCCGGCCGTCTCGTCAATGGCCCGATGCTGGATCGTACCGATGTCTCAGTTTTTCAGCGGGTGAATGATGCGTGTAGGGATGCTCTGCAGCCGGATCGGTGTCGAGGAAAAGCTGTTGCTCCGGGAATTCGAGTCGCGAGACATCGGTTTTGAACAGATCGATGTCCGGCAGGCGCGGTTTGTGCTGGACCGTCCCGACGAATGGCGACGGTTCGACGTCGTGCTCGACCGCTGCATCAGTTTTTCCCAGGCGATTTCGACGCTGCAGATTCTGGATGGATGGGGTATCGCCACGGTCAACACGCCCGCCGTGGCGGAGGTTTGTGGCAGCAAACTGGCGACTTCAGTTGCCCTCGCCAGACACGGTGTTCCCTCGCCCCAGGTCCGGGTGGCTCTGACACCGGAATCCGCCCTCGAGACCATCGAAGAGATGGGTTATCCGGTGGTGATCAAGCCCGCTGTCGGATCGTGGGGACGGCTGCTGGCCAAAATCAACGATCGCCACGCCGCCGAAGCCGTAATCGAACACAAGGCAACCCTCGGCAACTACACGCATTCGATTTTTTACATTCAGGAGTTTGTTGACAAAAGGGACAGCCGCGACATACGCAGTTTCGTGGTCGGTGAACAGACCATCTGCGCCATTTCCCGCCAGTCGGCGCACTGGATCACCAACACGGCCCGCGGCGGCAAATCGGAGAATTGCCCGGTCACCGACCAGATCGACAGCCTGTCGCGGGCAGCCGCCGCAGCGGTAGGGGGTGGTGTTCTGGCGATTGATTTGCTCGAAGACCAGGATGGCAGAATGACCGTCAATGAAGTCAACCATTCGATGGAGTTTCGCAACAGCATTGCTCCAACCGGCATCGACATACCGGCCAGAATTGTTGATTATGTTTTGGCGCGGGGCCAGGCCGCGGCAGCCTGACTGGGTGAGTCTGATCTGGCACACAGAATCATTGAACCTGCTGAGTGAACTCCATGGTCCCACAACCCTTGCGCATCAAACCAGGCAAACCCTGTCGGCTGAAGGACCTCGATGCCGCGGCCCAAAGTGAAAAATTTGACAAAAGTTCGGCGAAAAAGGAGATCCGCGCCAACGCCCGCGTTATCGCCGACCTCGCGCGGCGCCTGTATGCGGAAAGCCGGCGCAGCGTCCTGCTGGTCCTGCAGGGAATGGACACTTCAGGTAAAGACGGCACCATTCGCACCATCATGAAGGGCGTTAACCCCCAAAGCTGCCAGGTCGTGTCCTTCAAAAAACCCACTGAAGAAGAGTTGGGCCATGATTTTCTCTGGCGCATCCACCGCGCGGTTCCGCGGCGCGGCAACATCGGCATTTTTAACCGCTCCCACTATGAAGATGTCCTCGTCGTTCGGGTGCACGATCTGGTTCCAGAAAAAATCTGGTCGCGGCGCTACGAACAGATCAACGAGTTCGAGCAACTGCTGTCCGAATCGGGCACCGAACTCATCAAGTGTTTTCTGCATATCACCAAAGACGCCCAGCGTGAACGGCTGCAGGAACGGATCGACACTCCCGAAGACCACTGGAAATTCAATCCCGCCGACCTGGAAGAACGCAAACTCTGGAACGACTATCAGAAAGCCTACGAGGATGCCATCGAAAAATGCAACACGTCCAATGCTCCGTGGTACATCATTCCCTCCAATAAAAAATGGTACCGTAACCTGATCGTCAGCCACCTGTTACGCAACCGTCTGGAGGCCATGAACCCCCAATTCCCGCCCGCCAACGTGGATTTCACCGGGTTGACGGTCGAATGAGGCAACGGTTTGAAAATTCGGGTAGAATGAACCTCAAGCAGCAAAGTCAGAAGGAGAAAGGCCTTTTTCCGGATAACCAGTAACGCGAATTGTCGGGACCTTGCCAGAGCGGGTTGTCCAAACGAAACTGGACGATTGTTCGATAATCAAATCGGGTAAAGGCCCGACTTTGGACCGGGCCGAAGGCTCCAAAACCCGCTCGAAAACCGGTTGGGGCGAAGGCTCAAAGCTCAACTGGCGTGAACGACCGAAAACAGATTACGAAAACAGATTGAGGTCAAGGCTTGACAGCCGACTGGGGCAAACTGATTTCGCGGAAACTCCAGGAAGTGGAACCATGGCTGGTGCCTGGCACGGTCTTCAAAACCGTCGAGCCGCATGGATGACATGCGGTTGGTGGGTTCGATTCCCATGCACTTCCGCCATTTTTGTCGCGGCCTGTCGCCACAGTTCGATTTGAATGGCAGTCGTTCCGGATTTTTCAGGGCTGTCGTTCAAATGCCAAAAGCCCTTCCGCTTCCGTCGGAATCATCCAGCGGAGCAACAACTGGCGGCTACTTTCTCCGGACATTGCCTGCCCACCTTCGACTGACCGACGGATGCGGCCCCGCTCTTCCGGTTGTTTGGGAAAGGCGCCCGTCAAACCGGAAGTTGGCGAATCCACAGGGCTAACGACATTGAGGACAGGCTAACTGCGGAAATCAGCGTAAATGCAAGGCTCGTGAAGTATTGCCTGAGGAACGAAACGACACCATCGTCAATTGTGGGCGCAAGGCGATCACGCAAGTCAGACAAGTTGACTGAATTCCCTTCAGGCGAGCAGGATTTTACTATCACCTTGACCGTAGCCCAAACGGATATTCGCTGAATCTGTTTTGCGAGCCAAAACAATGCGCCGGCCCATTTGTTTTGCTCCGGACGGAATTGGAAAATGGGGCTGGTTGAGTTAGTTTAACCCTTTTGGGGAGGACTAACGATGACAGAAAAAAAGCGACGGCACATTTCCGGACCGGAAAAGGTCAAGATTCTCAAACGACACCTGTTGGAAAAAGTTCCCGTCTCGGACTTGTGCGACGAGTACAAACTTTATCCGACGCAGGTCTACAACTGGCTCAAGGAGTTCTTTGAAAACGGCCATGCCGCGTTCGACAACGGGCGGAAGTCCAAAGCCGATACCGACGCCAAAGATCGCAAGATCGCACAGCTTGAGCAAAAGCTTCGACAGAAAACCGAGGTCGTCGCCGAACTGGCCGAGGCCTTTACCGATCTAAAAAAAACTCTTGGGGAAACCTGAAAAACAAATGGGTCGAGCCGGATACGCGCGACAACGTCGTCGATCACGTCCGGCACTGGAGCGACAGGACGGAAATTCCCGCCTGTCGCTTTCTCAAATGGATCGGCCTTTCCAGCAGCAAGTTCCAGAACTGGAAGCAGCGCTTTGGCAAGGTCAACGAGCATAACGCCTGGGTCCCGCGTGACCACTGGATCACCGAGGACGAGCAACGTGCGATCGAGTCGTTCGCCCGCAGGCATCCGACCGAGGGCTATCGCCGGATGGCTTACATGATGCTCGACGACGACACCGTCGCGGTGAGCCCTTCGACCGTTTACCGTGTGCTTCGCCGTGCCGGGCTGCTCGCCGGAGATTCGCCCAAACCGACCAGGAAAGGGACCGGCTTCCAACAACCACTCACGCCGCACCAGCACTGGCATCTGGACATTGCCTACCTCAATATCGCGGGCACGTTTTATTTTTTGTGCTCGATCCTCGATGGCTTCAGCCGCTCGGTGATCCACTGTGAAATCCGCGAAAAAATGGAAGAATCCGACGTCGAAACAATCCTTCAGCGTGCTCGTGAAAAATTCCCCGATGCCAAACCGCGAATCATCACCGACAACGGGCCGCAGTTCATCGCCAGGGATTTCAAGGAGTTTATTCGCATCGCAGGAATGACGCACGTCAAGACTTCGCCATACTATCCGCAGTCCAACGGCAAGATCGAACGCTGGCACAAGACACTCAAGAGTGAAAGCATCCGGCCTGGCGTTCCTCTCTCGCTTGACGACGCGCGACGCATCGTCGGTCAGTTCGTCGAGCACTACAACCATCGGCGGCTGAACAGCGCCATCGGCTACATCACTCCGGCGGACATGTTGCAGGGCAGACAACAGGAAATCTTCGACCAGCGAAATCAGAAACTCGCTGCGGCAAGGGAACTTCGCGCCGCCCGTCGCGCCGGTGACCAGGCAAAACAGTCGGTTCATGCGAATGGCGAAAACGCCACCCGACCGGCAATCGATTTCGCCGCGATCCGTTCGCAGCTGCAAATCGGGGACGTACTCGAACTGCTCGCTTTCCAGGCGCAAAGCTCCAGCGGAAGCCAGTGTCGAGGCGCCTGTCCCCTGCATGGTTCGACGCGAGGCACGTCACGGTGCTTCTCGGTCAACATTGACAAGCAGGTCTTTCACTGCTTCAAATGCGGCTGCCACGGAAACGCCCTCGATCTTTGGGCCAGGGCCCAGCGGCTAACCCCCTACGATGCCGCGCTGGACCTCTGCCAACGTCTCAACATCGACACGAACCTCCACCGCAACAACGGAAACAGAGAAGAGGAACCCGTAGAACAATCGCTTGACAACCCAGACCGCGGGGATACCATCAATCGTTCCGGAGCAGCAAAAAACCAACTAACTCAATCCTCCGAATCTTCCAATTCAGGCTGAACCAGTACA
>JBGSVU010000268.1:0-2231 GCA_041752775.1 Pirellulaceae bacterium
AAATCTGTATTGCCAGATTCGTCGCCGCAACCAGTGCCGGCTCCGGAATCTGGTGATACCCCTGAAACTGTACGAACTCGATCTGGTGACCGTCCGCTTCCAGAACCTTGCGCAGGTTCATCCCGCATTCAAATGGCAGCACGGGATCAAGCATCCCATGCGACTGGACAATCCGGACCGGTTTCGCCGCTGCCGAGAGCGGACGCCATTCGGCCTGGTTGATCAGCATGCCCGACCAGAGCAACAATCCACCGATTTCACCGCCCAGGGTTAACGCCACATCGGTTGCCAGCATCGCACCCTGCGAAAAACCGCCCAGCATGATTTTTTCGCGGGACAGTCGGTCGTGCTGTTCACACCATTCCACAACGCCACATATTTTTTTGCGGGCGTCGGGCAGCTCGGGAGGCTGCACATCGGCAATGTCAGAAATCGTCCCGGCCGCGATCGCCATCTGCATCCGCTGAAAATTGATCGGCCACCAGCAGCGCCCTTCGTATCCCGGTTCGATTTCCAGCGGTGCGGCGGGAAACAGAAAGCGGACCGAGTCGAGTTTCCCTCCGGCGAGCTGCATCATCTCTTCGCCCAGCCCAACCAAATCGGTTCCCGGGGCGCCGAATCCGTGACAAAGCACAATCGCTCCCGCCGGTTTACCCGACGCATTGCGACTTGTGACCGAGATGCAGTCGAGTTCCTGGATCTCAATGCGTTCTATCTTGATCATGAAAATGTCTGTAAAGGGTATGCGAATAAAAACAGCTTCAATGGGCGGATTCCCGGTCTGCCACTGTCGCCCGGGATGTTCGGAACCCACCGTTGCAGGGAATCACCTGGCCATTGACAAATGCCGCGTGGGGACCGATCAGAAAAGCTGCCAGCCCCGCGACATCGTCCACCTCGCCCCAGCGGTCCAGCAGCGATTCCTCGCGGGCCCGCTCCTGCCAGACTTCCGTGGCCGTCGCGCCCCACGCTGTCCGGATCCATCCCGGCGCAATGCAGTTGACCCGCACGCGCGGGGCGAGGTGACAGGCCAGCGATTTCGTAAAGGCCATGACCGCTGCTTTGGTGGTTCCAAACAGGATTCCCGCCTCGCCTTCCATCCCGTGTACCGCCTGGTCCCATCCGATGGTGACGATCGCGGGCAATTCGCCGCCGGAAGCGTTGTCCGACATTCTTCGCCCGACTTCGTTCAGCAACAGCACGGCGGCCGCCACATCGACCTGCCACAACATGTCCAGCCGCTGCTCCAGACTGGAGCTGCGATGCTCCGTGGTCAGAACGTCAGCTCCCGCCGCGTGGACCCAGGCGTCAACCCGTCCGCGCCAGGCAAAACATTTTTCGACAAAAGGCATCCACTGTTGACGGTCGGAAAAATCCGCAGCGATCGCCGTTGATTCGTTCGCAACGGTCGCCTTCAGCTCGTGGCAGAGATTCCTCAGGTGGGAGGATTCCGTTCGTCCATGCAAAATGACTGCCGCGCCGCTGGCTGCCGCTTTCCTTGCAATCGCAGCGCCAATCCCGCGGCTGCTGCCGGTCACCACGACCGTTCGACCGGACAGTTCTTGCGATTGTGAGGATTCTGTGGCCATAAAAATGTTGGTGACCGAGGACGCGCTACTGAAGGTCGGCCTTTCGGTCGGCGAACCAGGTCGCGGCGGGAGGAATAGAGGGTTGCAAAGTGTTTTCCTGGTCGAAACGGCTATTGCCATCCGTTATACTGGGATTCGGCAGAATTGTCAGGCTGGTCACTGCAGGCGAAGTTGTGGCTGGCCAGGTTGGTGGCGGCCCAAAGACGACTGCTGCAATCGAAAACTTTCTCGCTCACACAATCCACCGAAAGGAGTCCGACGCATGAGAGTTCTGATGTTGGTCATCTGGATGTTGTTGCCGGTCGGGGCAATCGCCTTTCATTTTGGTATCGGACAGGAGCTGGTCAAACGGGACAGCGCTGCAGGTTTGTTGCGCCAGGCCGACCAGTTCCGGGCCGACAGCAACTGGACGGCTGCACAATCCAGTCTTGAGGCCGCGCTTTCACTGGTCGCACCAGGCGATGACGCCACTCGTCGCAAAATTCGCCTGGAGCTGTGCAAGGTCCAGTTGGAGAATCAGGGTTTGCCCACCGCGCACCAGGAACTCAATTCGCTAATGGCTGAACTGGATGCCGATCCAGACGCCGACCCGCTGCTGGTTGATGACTGCCGGGAGACTTTGGCAAACGCCCAGTACTATTT
>JBGSVU010000269.1:0-3497 GCA_041752775.1 Pirellulaceae bacterium
GGTTCGATGGGCAGCCAAACCGAAGCCGTTCCCGTCAGTGAATTTCGGGTGATCGACCCGGGCGACTTCTCTTTTGACTGCACAGCCGTCCCGACCGCTGCAACCGGCATCCTGTTGTGGAACGGGGGTCCGGGTTGCTACAGGGATTGCTCAATGCGTCAGGAACCGTCATTTCAGTCGAGAGCGCATCTGGCAATTCGGTAAAAACAGCCTGTTTCGGGCAATTCTGCGGGGCAATCCCTTGCCCCGGATGCCGTTGCCCGGTTAGACTTCCGGATTGCAGTTTTCTGGGGCGTGCGTGTCCGATGCTGCGCTGAAATCACTTTTTTTCTTTATTGAGAGGAGCCGCCAGTCGTGGGGACCAAGAAAACGGGCAAGGGACGTCGCAAACAGGGCAGCAAAAAACGGCGGAACCGCGCCAAAATCCGCCATCGCAAATAAAAGTCGATTTTCAGTGGGGGCGTGTTCCTGTATTGTCGTCCTGCAGCAGGCCCCTTTTGGATCCCGCGCCACCATGAACGAAAACCCCTGGCAATCGCCCACTTCGGCTCCTGGAGAGAAACGCGTCGCGGATTTCGGCAGCAATTCCCCGGTGCTGAAGTGCCCCGAATGCAGCGGGGTAATGGAGCCAGGTTATCTGACAACCGGAGCATGGTTGTATTGGCGCCGCTGGGACGATCGCTCGCTGCTGGTTCGTTTTTCCGACCGCCTGATGAAGACCTTGCCTTCGTTTGTGGGGACCAACCGGTTGCCGGGTTTTCGCTGCTCCCAGTGCGAAGTTGTGGTTTTTCGTTACGGCAACCACCGTCACCGCTGGACCGGTTCGACAGAGAGTGAATGAGCGGCCTCTGGGGGGGCGGACCGGAGCGGCATTGCGTGAAGTCCATTTCATGGCACGAACAGGGGCACTCTGCCAATTGCTGGCTGGGCTGTTAGAATCTGCTGCGACTTTATGCCAGTGTATTCCAGCGGGTTGAAAACCATATAGTAAAACGGTCGGTCGAATCCATTCCAGTTGTGCACCGGCAACGCGCTCCGGGCAAACTGTGTCAACGCTGCCAACGGTTAACCAGGTGAATACGGTGAACAGGGTGAACACCGGGCGACTGGTTCAAAGGTGCTCTGGGTACGAAAGCACTGCCTGCCGGGTGGGAGCAGCCGCCGGAAGCTGGAGTTGAATTTGCACGGGTAAAAAAATGCCAGAAACGATTGCCGAATTTTTCATTGGCCGCCAGCCGATCATGGACCGCAACCTGTCGGTGATTGGTTATGAGTTACTGTACCGGAGCGGAGGCGACAATCGTGCGAATTTTCAACACGGCAATGTTGCAACGGCGCGGGTGATCGCAAATGCCTTTCTCGAAATCGGGCTGGACCGGCTGATCGGTGAAAAGCTGGCGTTTATCAACTTGCCCCGCAGTTTCATTCTGGGCGATGTGAATCTGCCGCTCAAACAGAATCAGCTGGTTCTCGAGATTCTGGAGGATGTGGAACTGGATGCGGAAGTCCTTGCGGCTCTAACCAGTCTGGCGGCGCGGGGATACCGTCTGGCGATGGACGATGTGGTGGACGCCGACCATGTCGAACCGGTCCTGGCGCTGGTTGACATCGTGAAAATTGACTTGATGTCGGTGGACCGGCAGAAATTGCCGGAACAAATCGCCCGGCTTCGCCATCACGATGTGCGCCTGCTGGCAGAAAAAGTCGAGAACCAGGAGGAATTGACCTGGTGCATGGAACTCGGTTTCGACCTGTTTCAGGGATATTTCCTCGGCAAGCCGGTGTTGATTCGGGAAAAACACCTCGCCAATTCGACGACGGTTGTGATGCAGATTCTGGCCGAGATCAGTTCCACGGAAGCGCACCTTGAGAAGCTGGAACGGTTGATGATGCAGGATATGACCCTGTGTTTCAAGGTTTTGCGGCTGATTAATTCGGCGGCGTTTGGGCTGGAGAACGAAATCAAGTCGCTCCGTCAGGGGCTGGGGATTCTCGGTTTTCGAAAATTGAGGGCCATGCTGGGGTACCTCTTGCTGGACCAGGCGGACAACAAGCCGCTGGAGCTGGTCGTGATGGCACTGGTCCGGGGCAAAATGGCGGAATTGCTGGCCCAGCGGGTGCGACTGGAGAATCCTGGCGAGGGTTTTACAGTGGGGTTCTTTTCGGTGCTGGAAGCGCTGATGGATGTGCCGATTGCTGAAATCCTTGAGCAGGTCCCTTTGTCCGCCGAAATCAAAATGGCTCTTTCCGGACGGGAGGGTCCCCTCGGAGAAATTCTGAATTGCGTGTTGGCGTACGAGAACGCCGACTGGCCGGCCACCGTCCTTGGCGACATTTCCCCGGACGAACTGCGTCAGTATTATCTGACGGCGATTGCGAGCGCCGTAGAATCCAGACGCCTGTTCGGGATGTGAGCGGCGCTGGCTTGAGCGCCACTGGTCGCAAAATTAGAATGCTTTGAGGAAGCGGGTTTTTACAGGTGATCCGTCATTCGCTTGCCGCACCCAACAGAGAATGTGGACAAAGCACTGGTTGAACCATCACTGATCGGAGAAAACGATGACTGTTTCGATGCGGATAGCGGTCTGTTTGGCGCTGGCGTTGTGCATTGGCTGCCAGCCGGAAACGCCTGACAACAGTTCCAGTGCGGTCAACCAGCCCTCGTCCGGAAAAGCGGCATCAGGAACGGCGCGACCCAAAATCGCTTTCGTCACTAATGGCATCGCGAATTTCTGGAAGATCGCCGAAACGGGAGCACTCAGGGCGGGCAAGGATTTCGACTGTGACGTCGAGGTGATCATGCCGCCCAGCGAAGGAGGGCGGGCAGCCAACCAGAAGCGGCTGCTCGAACAGACCATTGCCCGGGGAATCGACGGTGTTGCCGTCAGCCCGGTGGATCCGGCCAACCAGACCGACATTCTGAATCAGGTCGGCGACGCGGCCCATTTCATTACGCACGATTCCGATGCGCCCGACACCAACCGCCTGCTGTACATTGGCATGTCCAATTACGACGCCGGAAGAATGGCGGGGGAACTGGTCCTGCAGGCGATTCCCGACGGTGGCAAGATTGTGATTTTTATCGGATCCCTGGAACAGCACAACGCCAAACTGCGGCGACAGGGAGTGATTGACGCTGTCCTCGGCCGGACTGCCGATGATACGCGTTACGACCAGCCCGGATCGGAAATCAAAAACGACAAGTACACCTTTCTGGAAACCTATGTCGATGATTTCAACGACACCAGAAAAAAGGAAATGCCCGAGCTGGCACTGGCCAAGTATGATGACATCGACTGCATGGTGGGACTGTTTGAGTACAACCCGCCGTTCATTCTGGATGCCCTGCAGAGTGCCGGAAAACTTGGTGACGTGAAAGTCGTCGGGTTCGATGAGAATGAACGGACGCTGGAAGAAATCAAAACCGGCAACTGTGTCGGAACGGTTGTGCAGAACCCGTACATGTACGGGTACCGTTCGGTGGAAATTCTTTCGCA
>JBGSVU010000270.1:0-8540 GCA_041752775.1 Pirellulaceae bacterium
CTCCTGCCGTCATTTATTGTCCAGCACCAGAATCCATGGCAATGAATCCCGATTCCGTCCAGCGAAACCGCCACGCCTGGCAACAGCTGGCCCGGCATGGTCACCGGTTGACCCGAACCGCGCGGGACGAAGATTTCCTCAATCCGCTGGCCAGTGTCGACGGCCCTGGCTGGCTGGGAGGTGACATTCGCGGCAAACGTGTGTTGTGCCTGGCCGCCGGAGGTGGTCGGCAAGGTCCGCTGTACGCCGCGGCGGGCGCGACGGTAACGGTCGTCGACTTCTGTGAAGAACTGCTCAGTCGCGACCGCGAAGTAGCCGAGCAGCGGGGACTGTACCTCGAAACACTGAACGCGTCGATGACCGACCTCTCGGCACTCGGCGAAGCGGCGTTTGACATTGTCATCCATCCGGTCAGCACCTGTTATGTTCCGGATGTGGAGTCGGTTTTCCGCGAGGTGGCACGCGCGCTGCGCGGTGGCGGGACCTACATCAGCCAGCACAAACAGCCGGCCAGCCTGCAGGCGGCGCTGTTGCCGCCCGCGGGAACGGGATGGACGCTGTTGCATCCCTACCACCGCCAGTCGGCGTTGCCGGTGGTTCAGGCGGACAATCTGATTCGGGAACCTGGCGCCGAAGAGTTTATCCATTCCTGGCAGGCCCTGATTGGGGGAATCTGCCGGGCGGGATTTCTGATTGCGGACCTGATCGAACCGGACCACACCGATCCTGCCCGCAGTTCCGAAAACTTCGCCCACCGTTCGGCTTATGTGCCCCCCTACGTTCGCATTCTGGCCCACCGCACCACGTCCGGGGCGAAATCTTCCGGCAACGCGGCGCATACAACTGGGTTGTGGCAACCCTGATGCCACCGCGCCCGCAGTCCTGCATCGCCCGAAGGATCACGGGCCCGGGCCCAATAGGAAGTTGCCGGAACGCATGCCGTCAGACAGGGCTGTGGAATGCGTTCATGGCGAACAGTGGCCCGAACGGAAAAGGTTTATGGCAGCTGCTTTTCTTCGGCAGGAGCCTCGCCAACGAGGGGCTGGACATTTTCGCGAATCCAGATGTTTCTGAAACGCATTGGATTGCCATGGTCCTGAATCGATATCGGCAATTTGTCTTCGTGGGCGCTGTAGGACGGGGGTTGTTCGTAGTAGGTGCCGCCCAGCAGGGCAAAGTGGTTGTGAACCAGCACGCCGTTGTGCAGGACAGTCACGTGTGCCGGTGTTTCGACGTTGCCCTCTCCGTTGAAACGGGGAGCGGTAAAAATAATGTCGTAGGTCTGCCATTCACCCGGTTTGCGGCAGGCGTTAACGGTTGGGGGCTGTTGTTTGTAAACGGCTGCGCACTGGCCGTCGTAGTAGGTTGTGTTTTCGTACGAATCGAGAATCTGGATTTCGTATTTCCCCATCAGGTAAACGCCGCTGTTGCCGCGCCCCTGTCCTTCGCCTTTGACCTCTTCCGGTGTGGCGAACTCAAGGTGCAGCTGGCAGTCGCCAAAAGACTGTTTGGTGGTAATCGATCCTCCAGCGACCTGGGCGTATCCGTTTTCGATGATCCACTTGTCGCCGTTATGAAACGCGTCGAGGGAGCTGCCATCGAACAACACAACGGCATCGGATGGCGGGTCGGACGCCGTTGGGCCGGGAGTGACAACGGGCGGTTCCGGCCAGACGATGCCGCTTTTGTATTCGTCTTTGGTGACCAGAATCCATCCGCCGACAGTCAGTACGACGGAGGTGGTGAGACAGATCGCAGATTGGGTGAAATAGCGAAACATCGGTGATCAGGGCTCGGGGGGGGGGTGGTGGGATGTCCGTTTCGTCGAACGACTTTGAAGGACATTGTAAACGAAACCGGCCGCAGCCGGATCAGACCGTTTCGTAGCTGACCGGACATTCGGGCAGCGACTCCAGAAAGACGCGGCCGTAATACTTCGTTTTGAAACGGGGATCCAGCACCACCACCATTCCGCGATCCGTGGCCGAACGGATCAGCCGGCCAAAGCCCTGTTTGAATTTGATCACGGCTTCGGGCAGCTGATAGTCGTTGAAGGGGTTGCCGCCGGCCGCGCGGATCGCCTCCAGGCGGGCCTGCAGCAGCGGATGATCGGGGACAGAAAAAGGCAGCCGCGTGATGATCACGTTCTGCAGGGCGTCCCCCTGCACATCGACGCCCTGCCAGAAGCTGTCGGTGCCAAACAGCACGCTGCGGGGGCGCGACCGAAACGATTCCAGCAGGGCATTCCGCGGCGTCCCGTCCCCCTGGCTGAGGATCGGCATGCCCTGTTCGACCAGCCATGGGGTCATGTCGCGGACCGTTTTGTTCAGCATGTCGAAACTTGTGAACAGGACAAAAGCGTGCCCGTCCGTTTGCAGGAGATACTTTTTGATGGCGTCGGCGCACTGCCGCTGGTGCAGTTGCCGGTCCGCTGAGGGATCGGCGAGACTGGTAACGACTTTCAGCTGGCATTGCTCGCGGTAGTTGAAGGGGCTGCCCAGCTGTACCGTGGTGGCGCCGGCAAGTCCGAGGCGGCTGGCAAAAAAACTGAAGGAGTGTTGTTTTCCCGCAGCGATGGTGGCGCTGGTCAGCACGCAGCATTTCGTCTTGTTGAAGAGGTGTTCGCGCAGGTGAGGGCCGACATCGATGGGAGCGGAGGCGAGTTTGACGTTCGTGCCGCGGCGGGAGCGGGTCTGTTCGATCCAGTAAACGCTTTCGGGGTCGGCCTGTTTTCGCCAGTTGTCGAGGCTGCTGGCCAGCCCCACCAGCCGGTCCGCCGCGGCGGTCAGTTCCTGGCGTTCGCCGGCATCCTCGATGGTCAGGGCATGACTTCGGAGTATCCGGGAAAGTTTTCCGAGAGGCTCTCCGAGTGGGTCGTTGACGATTCCTGCCTGCTGGACGCGCACCGCCTGGGAATCGACGCCTGTTCCCCGCCGGTAACACCAGGCCTCGATATCACTGAAAAATTCATCGGCTTTCACCGATGCGTTCAGGACCAGCTCGGCGGCCGAGTCCAGTTTGTGTCGAACCAGAATTCCCTTTTGTCCGGAAGAATTGTAGAGCCGGTTGAGGGTGTACTGAACCTGGGCCTGCGAAACCGAATCGCCCAGAAAATCGCTTGCAACACCTTCGACCGTGTGCGCCTCGTCCAGAATCACGGCATCGTAGTCGGGCAGGATATTCACGTTCATCCGGCGCAGGGCGAGGTCGCTGAAGAACAGGGCGTGATTGACGACAATCAGGTCTGCGTTTTGCAACCGGCGGCGGGCAGCGAAATAGAAGCAGTCCTTGTAGCTGGGGCATTTTCTCCCGAGGCAATTTCCGGTTTCGCTCTGGATTTCTTCCCAGACCGACGGTTGCGGGCGAAAGGCAAGACTGGTTCGTGAGCCGTCGGCAGTCTGACCGGACCACTGGTGGATTTGCGCCAGCTGGTCGAGGTCGTCCTGCTGACTGAACAGGCTGCGGGATTTTTTCAGGGTTCCATGCAGTCGGCGGAGACTGATATAGTTGCCGCGGCCCTTCGCCAGCACGGCGGAAAACTCGACCGGAAGAATGCTGTTCAGCAACGGGATGTCTTTGGCAATCAGTTGTTCCTGAAGGGCAATGGTGTGGGTGGAAATGATGATCCGCCGTTTGCGCTGCTGTTCATTTCCGGATTCCCCGTCGCCCGTTTTGGGGGTGGCCGGATTTTCGTTTTGGGCCAGCAGACTGAGGATCGCCGGCACGAGGTAGGCAAAGCTCTTGCCGACTCCGGTTCCCGCCTCGACGATCAAATGCCGGTTCGATTCCATGGCCGCATGAACCTGTTTGGCCATTTCCAGCTGTTCCCGACGGTGTTCCCAGCCAGGCATTCGCCGGGAGACGAGTCCTTGGGGGCCGAGGACGTCTGCGGTACTCAACATGCTGGTTTCCGGACGATGGGGCGACGACGGGGGGAACGGGTGCGGAACGACAATCGCTACTGCGGCGGTGGGCCGGGGGGGCGAAACAGCTCGGTAGCGGGCCCGACGTATGCTTGCCGGGGGCTGGGGGATGCCAGCTGAAAAAAAATGTTTGCGAAAACGGATTTTTCTGCCAGGATCAGGATGACCGGTACGAACAGTTTCGGCAACCGACCAGCCGTAACGACTGGGAGCAGGAAACCGCGCCACCGCATTATTTTGAAGGCAAAAGCAGATGGATGAAGAAATTATTGCGATCCTCGCGATCTCGCTCCTTTTTGGTGGCCCGGTTCTCGTGATCATTGTCTCGAAAATTCTCCATACCGTACAGTCCATGGCGCGGGACCACCAGGAGACCGTGTTGCGGATGAAGATGATCGACCGGGGATATAGCGCCAGTGAGATCGAACGGGTCTGCCGGTTGCCGCTGAAGGATCGCACCCGGGCGGCGGACAACGAGTGGGTGCCGCTGACACCCGCCAAACCGGCGCGCGTCTAGACCGTCAGTGTCCGGACGGTCAGTGTCCGGACCGCCGGATCTGTGGAATTGGGCGGCGGAATATCGGAGGGCTGTCGCGGCGCGCCCCGTGGTTACCGGGTTACAGGAGATCTTCCAGCGATTTCCAGTTGACATCACTGCGACTTTGCAGACGTCGGGCCAACTCCACACAGTCCGTTCGCAGGGCGAGCATTTTGTAGGCGACGGCGGCCAGCGAGACATCTTCGGTTTCGGTGGCGACCACCAGGTCACCGGCGGTTGCGTTGATGACGGCAGCCCGGGCTCCGGCGGCGGCGGAAATTTCTTCGGCCAGTCGCGGGCAGCTGGACTGTTGCGAGGAGGCCACCATGATACGGGTCTGGCCACCACAGTCATTCAGTTTCGGTATCGACCGTGAAACCATGTCCCCAATTTCTTCACTGGCTGCATTGCGGTTGTTTTCCAGGAAACGGGTGAACATCGCATCCATGTCCAGCGACCGCCCGCAAGCAGCCAGTTCGATCCGAATCGCCTGGGAGACGGCATCCGCGAGGTAGCGGCGGCCAAAACCGGCCGTTTGAAACAGGTTCCAGTAGTCCCCAACGGGCTGGACCAGTTCCATGTGCAGACGCGTTTCGACCTGATCGAGGATTGTTGAGGACTGGGCCAGCATCGCTGCGGCCAGGTCGTGTTTCAGTCCGCGAAACTGCTTGAGCAGGCTCCGTTCGGACTGTTCCACCAGTCCGGTTTGCAGAGCCATGCCGACTTCTTCGGCGAACCGGTTGATGTCGGAAGTCAGCGAATGAATCCGCCGCTGCAAATGGAGCAACAACTCACAACCGTGCCGTTTCAGCAGTGCGGCTTTGCGATTGGCCATCATCTGCCGGGCAAGTTCCGGTGGGGGCGTTCGGCGATCGGCGTCCTTGCCAGGGCGTCGGTAGCTGCCGAGGGCCTTGAAGATCCGCTGGTTCTCATCATGGAGTTCGGCAATTTCTCCCGACAGGGCGTTGCGGCTGGTGTCGATCCACTCCTGAAGTGCTTTCAGCACCGTCCGGGGACGTCCGAACTGCAGATTTTTCTGCTGGAAGCAGGAGATGATCATCTGTTCGACCTGAGCCGCCATGCCGCGCGCCTGCAGCGCCAGTTCATCGGCTACATCTTCGTGCATTTCGGTCAGCTGTGTTTTTCCGTCGCGAAGGGGCTCTCCCAGCACCACATCCATCCGTTCACGGATTTCGGCCAGCAGGGATTCTTCGGGAACGGGCAGGTTGGCCCATGCCACCAGTTCTTCGACCAGCGTATCGAGGGAACGGTCCGGGCAGGCCCGGTCGACGGTCGCCTGCAGGGCTTTTTCCATCGATCCGGGGGACAGGAAGTCCCGAAACGATGTGACTTCTGGAGGCAGTTCACTGATTCTGGAGCCGTCGATCCAGCGGGTGACCAGACGTTGTTGCATGAAATCGGCGAGGACCTGTTGGCAATTGGGCTGGCTGGGGCCCACCGCTTCGACTCCAAACGTCCGCAGTGCGAAATGTTCGATGTCGCGTTCGAGATTGCGGCATCCATCAAAAAAACACGCCGCCGGGCTGAGCAGGTTCAGGTACAGGTATTCGGCCACGGATTCTTTGGCCTGTTCCCATTTCTGTTGCTGGGCGTTGTCACCGAGGTGGACAAAGTAGGGGTATTCGAAGGGGGCTTCGTCGTCGATCCGCGGGATTCCACAGGCGTCTTCGCCGGGATAGCCGTCTTCGGTGAACTGGCGCAGCTCGGTCAGAAAGGCAAAGGTGTTGGCAACAGAAATGCCGTTGTCGCGAATCGAGGGTGCCGTGCTGTGCAGGAAAATTCCGTGCAGGCAATCGGAGGACAGCGAGTGTTCGTCGAGGATCAGCCGAATGGCATAGGCGAGGTCCAGCGTCATGCCGCTGCCCAGTCCGCCGGTGATACTGCTGACGACGATGACCTTCGGCCGGTCGGCAACGGGTTCGGCTCCGATCCGCTCGGCGGTCAGGGCGAGGGCATCCCGGTCGGCGATGTGGGCGATGGCCTCTTCGAGGCATTCACAGACCGTCGGGAAATTGTCGATCAGTGCCAGGCGTCCGAGGGGCCGGATGCCTTCGGTCTGCAGGCTCTTGGGAACATTGTAGATCCAGCGCCGGTTCAGCCATTTTTTGTGGCCTTCATTCCGGGTGCGGTATTCTTCCGGCCGCCGCAGCGGCAGCATCACCTGTTCGCTGCCGTCGAGTGCCGCCTTCCCCGAGTCGGAACTGGAATTGACGGGGCGCTCGGTATCGATGCAGAGAATGCGGATCGCGGGCAGCTGGTGCAGCGGGCAGTTCCGGGCATGGACCCGATGTTTGAACTGTTGGACAATTTCCGTCGCTGTTTTTCCGATGGCGACCAGCAGTGTCGGTCCGATGGTATGTTGCAGGTTCTCGATTTTGGGCGGATCCGTCATTTGGACGGTTTGTTTGCCACCGCTCAGTTCTGCGGTCTGGACCATGCGGGTGTAATCACTGGTATCCCCCTTGCGTGGCTGGATGTCCTGGGCGACCGTATCGTTGCCTTTGCGGTTGGGGATCCGTTTGCGTTTGGTGGTTCGCGCGATCATCCGCTGGTCGACGAGGGCATCGATCATGACGCGGCAGTGGGGGAATCGCAGCTCCGGTTTTTTTGAAAGAGCCCGCGCGATCGTGTCCCGGTCGTTGCGGGGCAGCGTGGACAGGTCGGGTTGTCCATGAATGTGCTGGGCCGCCAGCTGGGCCAGCGTCGTTCCGGAAAAAGGCCGTTGTCCGGTCAGCATTTCCTGGTAGACGATCGCCAGTGCGTACTGGTCGCTTTGCATCGACGGCCGACCGTCGAACAGTTCCGGCGCGGCAAACGAGGGCGTCAGTCCGCTCATCAGCGACTGCGACGCATCGCGGAGGTCCTTGACCAGCCCGAAGTCGGCCAGTTTGACGTGTTTGCCGATCATCAACAGATTTTCCGGCTTGACGTCGAGGTGCTGCAGCTTGTGTTCGATGGCCAGAAAGTCCAGCGCATCGGCGGCCTGCTGCATGTAATGCAACAGTTCTTCGCGGGGAATTCCCGGCTGGCCGGCCTTGACGTAACTGTCGAACAGGTCGGCCAGCGAGCGGTCGGCCAGTTCGGTGATGACAATCAGCTGTTCATCGACGACTTCGATCCGTTCCAGCGACAGCAGAAACGGGTGTCGCAGTTCCTTGACGCGGTCAAGCGCTTTCAGTTCATCACGGGCACGCCGTTCGTCGTGATAGCCATAAAGAATCTTGACGGCCTTGTTCAGTCCGCCGGGGGCTTCGGCTTTCCAGACTTCACCGAAACCACCCGACCCGATCTTTTCGATGATCCGGTAACCCAGAATATTGTCGCTTTTCAGTCCTGTAGTTTTGGACACGGGCATGGACTCGGTTCAAAAGGAAAATGGATTGCGGAAATCGTCAACGCTGGAAAGCGTAGGTCGCATCGGCGACTTTCTCCGCCTTTGCTGGCCGGTTTTCGCAGACCTGTCTGAATTGGGAGGCGTTCGGATGGCATATCCGGCACAACCGGCCAGGCGAGGCGCTATTTCCCGTCGCACAAAACCGAGGTGAAGTAACTTTTGACCACGCGGTCAAAATAGCTGTCTTCCAGGGCCAGTGGGATTTCGTTGTAAACGCACCAGTTGCGGATCTGGGACATCAGGTCGCGCGGATGGCAGCGCCGCATCGGACGGTCGGCGGCGACATAGTGTTTGTCGATCAGTCGTTGCACGACGTCGGCCTGGTATCCAAAACCGAGTTGTTTGCAGTAGATTTCGAACAGTTTGTGAAACTCCAGCGGGCTGGGATCGTCGACCGAGATCTTGTAGGGAATGCGCCGCAGAAAGGCTTCGTCGACCAGGTCCGAAGGCTCGAGGTTGGTCGAAAAAATGATCAGCTGCTCGAACGGCACCTGAATTTTTTTTCCGGTGGAAAGCGTCAGGAAGTCCACCCGGCTCTCCAGCGGAACGATCCAGCGATTGAGCAATTCGCGCGGCTCGATCCGCTGTCGGCCAAAGTCATCGATCAGCAGGCATCCACCGTTGCTTTTCATCTGCAGCGGGGCTTCGCTGGTATTGCTGTTCG
>JBGSVU010000271.1:0-3123 GCA_041752775.1 Pirellulaceae bacterium
CCACCCCAACATATCGAACTATCTCGACTTGTCAATGTACATTCTGGCCTGCCGGAGCTGGATTTCTCCGACTGGTGGGCAGGGCAGGCCCGAGACCGGGGGCTAACAAAAGAGGCAAGAGCCTGTTCAAGGGGTTGAGTAATTCCGTGGGTGAGGTGCATGAATTCAATCATCTCGCCGACTCCGGTTTGCAAACGAACGATGTTCCCATGCCGGCGGCATCCCTTGCACGAAATCGGGCCCGTGGGATATTCATGTGGTCGTTGATCGACGAACCGATCACGCGTCTCGCAACCAACTCTTCAAGAAAAATCGCTAATAGCCCCGTTGGCATGTCCCGGGGACATGGCAAGTCTGGCCGAAAAGACCCAGGCGTCGGGGACGAAGCACCAGCCAAACTCTACTGTCATAAAGTACTTCGGCCGGGAAAATCAGCCAAAACTGCCCGGTCTACCAAAAAGCCTCCTGACCCTTTTTCTCAAGTCTTTACGAGTCGCAGGCGGATCCGCGTCGCCCGGCCGTTCTGGGTTTCGACGACTTCTGCGGTGGCACCGGGCAGATCGAAGGTGTCTCCCTGCTGCAGGATCTTCTGGTGCAACTCGGTCAACAGCCCACTGATCGAATCCGAGTCGGAATCGTCCCCAAAATCGAGCTTGCACTTTTTCTCGATATCGCCGACTGAGGTCGCACCATCGATCAAAAACTCACCGGGCCCGTTGGGCACAATGTCCGGACGTTCCGAATCGAACTCGTCTTCGACCGGTCCGACAATCTCTTCGAGGACATTTTCCAGCGTGACGATTCCGGTGATCGTGCCATACTCATCCACGACAAAGGCCAGCAGCTGATGCGTCCCCTGAAAATGTTTCAGCACGCGGCTGATCGGCATCGTCTCGGGAACTTTTTTGGGGGGCCGGATGATTTCATGAATGTCAAAGTCCGGACTGGCATGCGAAATTCCGACCAGGTCCTTGATATGGATCACTCCGAGCACACTGTCCAGTGAGCGGTCGCAGGCCGGGTAACGGGTGTGTTGCGTCCGCCGGGCCAGTTCGATCAGTTTTTCAAGGGGCTCGTTGATGTCAAAAAAATCGACATCGCCGCGTGGCAACATGACTTTGCGGACCACCATGTCATCGAACTCAAAAACGGCATTGATCAGCGAATGTTCGCTGCGTGTCAGATTGCCATGAATATGGGCTTCGCGCAGCAGGGCGCGAATTTCCTGTTCCGTCGAGGCGCCGTCGTGGTCGCCACTGCCGCCGACGCCCAGAAGCCCCAGCACAAACGTTGTGACGACGTTCAGTGCAACCAGAAAAGGATAAAGAACGATGAAGAAGAATTTCATGGGCCCGGCACACCACAACAACATTCGCTCGGGATGACGGATGGCAAAAATTTTCGGCGCCTGCTCGCCGACGACCAGGTGCAGTCCGGTGATCACGGAAAACGCCGCAATAAAGCCGAGCACATGCGTCAATTGTTCGTTGTGGATTCCGATCAGACCCAGCAACGGTTCGACCAGGCGGGCAAAGGCCGGCTCACCGACCCAGCCCAGCCCCAGCGAAGCCATGGTGATTCCCAGCTGGCAGGCGGAAAGCGATTCGTCCAGCCGCACGGCCAGCCACTTTGCAGGCCGCGCCATCGCCCGGCCTTCAGCCACCATCTGGTCAATGCGGGAGATGCGGATTTTAACGAGTGCAAACTCCGCCGCCACAAAAAAACCGTTGAGGACAATCAGCACGGCAGCCGCGGTCAGGAAAGTCAACGTCTCGGGCCAGTTTTCCATGTCGTTTGAATTTTCTGTTGATTGGGTTCACGGCCCACCACCCACCCTGGAGCGCCGGGCCGCCAGATGGGGGTTACCATGGATGATCAAGGCCCGATGTTACCAGATTGGAGAAACCGTGTGGGTCATCGGCGGCGCAGAAACGGTCCGGGGCCGGTTATGAAAAAATGGAACGCGAGGTTTGGAAGATTGTCGGGAATGCCTTCGGTAAACAGTGACACCGGTTCTGACCCGGCGTTGAGACTCCGCTGCTGCCAAAGTACGAAGGGGAGAAACTGCTGTCGGCATTTTTCGGAAGTTGCGTTTTAATGGTCACTGGAGAAGTCGTTGCAGGTTTGCGCGAATTGTTGTCTCCGGATTCTGGGGAGGGCCTGCGATGGGGAAAAAGAGAAACAGTTTGTACAAGCGTCGAAAAATGTTTCGGCGCAAGGTGGCGGTGGGCGCGCCGCCTGGAACTTTGCCGCCGACGGCTTCAAATGAAAAAGCCGAATTGCGACTGATCCAGTATTCCAGTCATTCCGCGTCGGACCGGATCGTGGGTTCGGTCGCCGATTTGGCCCGCGCGCTGGGGTTGAGACATCCTGCCCACGCGAAACCGGGCCTGGCCGAACATTCATCCGGTACCCAACCGGCTGCGGACTCCAGCAAACCTGCAGAGATGATTTCCTGGCTGGACGTCGACAAGATAACTGACACGCAAACCCTCGCCGAACTGGGGGAATTGTTCGGATTGCATCCGTTGGCGCTGGAGGACATCGTCAACGTTCACCAGCATTCCAAAGCAGACGTTTACGGTGAAACACTGTACCTTGTGGCACGGATGCCGATTCTGGATTCGGCGGGGCATTTCGACACGGAACAGGTCAGTATTTTCCTGCGCCCCGGACTGGTGGTTACCTTTCAGGAAATTCCGGGGGACTGCCTCGATGGCGTTCGCAACCGGATTGCCAGCGGCGGCGGGCGAATTCGGCGGATGCCTGCCGACTATTTGGCCTATGCCATTTTCGACGCGATCCTGGATGGCTATTTTCCCCGGCTGGAAGTGCTGGAACAGCAACTGGGACAGATCAGCGAGAAACTGGTGTCGGATCCGGACAAGGAGACACCGATGACGTTGCATACGATCCGGTCGAATCTGCTGATCATCAGGAAATACGCCCGCCAGCACAAAGACGCAATTACCAGTCTGTTGCGTGACAAAAACAACATTGTCTCTCCCGACACGGCACTCTATTTCCGCGACTGTCTCGACCACGCCAGTCAGATTGTCGAAGCGGGCGACATCTATCGTGAAACCTGTGGCGAACTGCGGGAACTTTTTTTCGCCGGACTGA
>JBGSVU010000272.1:0-3245 GCA_041752775.1 Pirellulaceae bacterium
GCGCAGGATCGCAAACCCATTCCCGTCAACAACATCAGCATCCCTCCGGTCTGCAGCACCAGCGGCAGTCCTCCGCCGGCAAAGTGTTCCAGTTGGGCCAGCCAGAACAGTCCCAGCAGAGCCAGCCCTGCGCCTCGCGCCACCCTGGTCGCAACCGGATCGTTCACCCGGGCCTGGCCGGGTCGAAAACCGGAAACCTGCAAACGGCTTTCCAAAACAGCCATGACGATCAGCAACAGGGCAAACAGCAGCAACGCCGCGTCCATTTCCGTAAACGCAACCCGGGTCCACGCCGGCCACATCAATAAAACTGCGTGCAGCATATGGGCCAGGACCACCCGGCAGGTCCATCCGGTCCGGTTACCCCCCTGCGGCTCCAATTTGCCGTCTTTCGCCGGGTGAAAGAAGGCAAGATCGCGATTTTCGCGGACAGGCTGTGAATCTGTCAGCGGGATGCGAGACCAGGAGCCTTTCCCAAAAGGGATCAGACCCCTGGAATGGCAGAGAGGGTCAGACCTCTTTTGAGACTGGCTCCAAGTCGCCTTCTGCCCGGCAAACGCAGTGTTTGCCACCGCAACTTTTGCGGAGCGAATGGCGACTGTCATAAATTCACAGCCCAGGAGCGACAGGCGGCGCTTGTTTTCCCCCCGATATTTGCTGGCTGAAAAATTATTCACTGCAAACAAACTACTCGCTGGAAAAACGTCCACAAACAAATCAAATGCAATTTGAACCACCCGCCAATATATCATTCGCTGGCGGGTTCACTCAACAGATTGATCAACTCCATGAACTGGTCAGCAGGAATCCGCAGCGTTTTGGCCAGTTGCATCAACTGGCTTTCATGCCCCGGTTGCAATTCACCCGAAGCCGACATGGTGTACCAGGCAAGTTTGACAACCATGGCCTTGCCATGCGGGGACAGGGAGGGGGCAATTTGTCCGACATAGCTGTTCAGGTCGCTGCCAGAAACCATTGCCAGGGCAATCTCATTTTCCAGGCGTTCGGTGGGAACGGGCAAGCCGGAAAGTTCCTGATACTGCTTCCTGATTTCTGCCCGCTCCATCTCGTCGATCCGTCCATCGGCCAGTCCGGACATGATCATGACCCGCAGCAACTGGTCAAAGGTCTCTGCACGTTCTTTTTCCGGATCGTGCGACAGGGCGGCTTCGGTAAACGTCCCGCCACAGGACGTACACTCGACATATCGCCCGGCCACGTTCAGGGGGATGACCGGAATGAAATAGAGCGTGAAAAAATTGCGAACCTGTTTCAGATTGGCAGTCTGCGGGCGGTCGCAACCGGGACAGTGAAAACTGGCCGCCCCCACCACGGATTTCAGCCCTGTCGATCCCCAGATAATCATGGTCTGTTACTCCCCCAAAGCCCCGACGATTCCCTGTTCCAGATTCCGGATTGCGGGCCGGACAGGACAATCCCCTACGGGGGTTTGACCGGCCATCCGGACACAATATAAGCAGTTGCGACTGTTATGGTAGACTGCTCTCGCAATTTGCAATTATTTTGCAAATGGAATTGGTGCGGCGCTGTGATTGGTGCCAACTAAAATTGGGTACTGGAATTGATGTGGAATTGAATTGGCAATTGGTGCGGCAATTGGTGCCGGCAATTGGTGCCATCCACCAACTGCTGTTGTTCCGGCCCATTCTGTTTCCGGTTTTGCGGGCCCGCCGATTTCCGCAGTTTTAGTCGCCCCCAGCCGGTCCGTATGAAATAGTCCGGTCGCCTCAAAAACTTGCCGCCAGTTGTCCCGGGGGATAGACTGGCGGCAGCGTCGGTTGAGCGACCCCGTGGCATTCGCAGGGCGACCTCCTGTCGCTGGTCTCCCGGGCGTATGCAGCCTGGTTGTTTGGCGGCGACTGGGTGATCGCCATTTCAGTGAATGATTCTGGAATCATCCAAACCCCGACTGGGCGAACTGGCACCCTGGTTTGAGTGCCGTGATTCGCCATTCGGGGCGCCCGACCTTTTGCTGGTTGCCGGATGCCTGGGTTGCTGTTGAAAATGATTTCAGGTACCGTTTTCGGGGTGCCGAGTTCGTCTGTTGGAAATCTGGCCTGATCTGATGATTTTTTTTCGCAAACGCGTAGCTTTCCGGACTCCTGCGATCATGTCAATGATTTTGGCATGTATTTCGCTGGCGCTGGGTGGCAACCTGGGATTGGCCTGCTCACCGCCCGGCGCGGCGGATTCACAGGCGTTCGGTGGGGATTCTCCCCCCCGGCAGGCTCCTGTTCCGGAGGACTCATCACAGGAATCGCCGGGTCCCAAGGAGCCCCCGGAAGAGAATGAATCTCCCTCTTTTTCGCTGAGAAAAAAGACTCCGAGGGCTTCGAGAACCTGTGTTTACGGATTTCAACTGGTCGACTGGAATGTTTGCAAGACGCGGCTGGCGGTGGCCGCGTTTGCCTGGAGTCCGGCCTCTTTCTTGCAGTCAGAACGCTGCTGCCATAACGGTTGCGGAGCTCACCTGCGCTGTTGAATTCAGGCGCTGTTGAATTCCCGCGCTGACGAAATCCGGCTTCACGTTCGTCAGCCTTTTCGGGACCCGCTAACGGCATCGAGCATGCGTTAATTTCGGGGCGATTCAGCTGGATCTGTTGGACTGGCTCCGCTGATTTCAGGTCGCTGCAGTCTCCCCCGTGCGGGCCTTGCATTTTTGTAACGTGCAGGAGACTTCTCCCGGCCCGGGATGAAAGTGCACCCGAATTTGGGTCGAGTCGACATGGACAGCGGAATCGACCGAGTCCCCGGCGCACCGGACCGGAGCGGCGGGATCGCAGGCTGTGCGGAAACGGATGAGATCGGCATTTCGTTCCCGCGTTTTGGATGACAGGCAGACAAGCCGAATCGAATTTCCAAACTGGCGACAGGCAGATTTCAGGCGAACAAAACATGGACATCAAGACGATTGCCAGGGATTTTCTGGCGGGCATGATCGTATTTCTGGTGGCACTGCCGCTCTGTCTGGGGATTGCAATTGCATCCGACGCGGACCCCATGGCGGGACTGATCTCGGGAATTGTTGGCGGGATCATTATCGGGCTCTTCAGCGGATCGCACACGAGCGTGTCCGGTCCGGCGGCCGGACTGACAGCGATCGTTGCGGCGCAGATTGCCAACCTGCCATCCTTCGAAACATTTCTGCTGGCGGTCGTTCTGGGCGGTGTCATTCAAATTGGCTTTGGGTTGCTCAAGGCGGGCGCGCTTTCGGCATTTTTCCC
>JBGSVU010000273.1:0-1659 GCA_041752775.1 Pirellulaceae bacterium
GGCCCGATCTTCCTGGTGTGAAGGTGACCGGCTTTCCAGAACTGCCCTGGAAAAAGTTGACAAACGTCGTCGATCGCACTGAAACAGGTGGATCACTGAAACAGGTGGATGGCACCGATTGGGGGCGGCACCGATTGGGGGCGCTGAAACGCCGCAAATCGGTGCCACCCACCAATTCGAGCGGGCTACTGCCAACTGGTGCCTTCAATAGTTGCTGACTTTGCCTTCAATACGTGCTGCCAATAGGTGCCACCCACCTATCGTTCACCTATCCTGATAGGTGCCACCCACTTATTTGAGGTATCCCGGTTCTGTTATTGATTCTTGACCAGCCGAAACGGAACCAGAGTCGCCCCCGGCCCTAACCTGCCAAAGTGGAACGCATTTCGATGGAACAAGATCCACAGTCTGCATCGAAACCAGGTCCAAATGGCAAGGGAATGATGTCGTTTCAATGGGTGGGGAGCGCCGAGCCACCGGTGACAGAAGCGGTGGCACCGATGATCCAGGCGGTGGCGCAGATGATCCAGGCGGTGGCGCTGGTGACAGGGGGGTGCCATCGGTGGCGCCCTTTGGCTGCGATCCCTGTCAGTTGGTCTTCGGGCCAGAGAAAGCTCCCGGTCCTCCTCCCGTCCATTGTTCTCCGCGTCCCACTTTTTGCCGTCAGGACTTGTGGTTGGCCTGCATCCGTTCGGCGATCAGGAAGGCCAGTTCCATGGCCTGCTCGTAATTCAGCCTCGGGTCGACGGCGCTTTTGTAGGCCCGGGTCAAATCGATTTCCTGCAACCGGTTCGATCCGCCCACACACTCGGTGACGTTGTCGCCTGTCAGTTCCAGGTGCACTCCGCCAAGCGACGAACGCAGCGCCGTGTGGATTTCAAAGGCCGAAACCAGTTCGCCATGGATGTCGTCGAAGCGGCGGGTCTTGATCCCGTTGGCTGCGAGAACCGTGTTGCCATGCATCGGATCACAGGACCAAACCACCCGCTGGCCGGATTTCTGAATGGCCTCAACCAGCGGCGGCAATTCGCCGTGAATCTGGCTGACACCAAACCGGTGAATCAGAGTCAGCCGGCCAGGTTCGTTTTCGGGATTCAGCCGCCGCACCAGTTCCAGCAGCTGGTCGGCACTGGTACCCGGCCCCAGTTTGACTCCAACAGGATTCCGGATGCCGCGAAAGTACTCGACATGGGCGCCGTCAATCTGGCTGGTTCTCAGCCCCAGCCACGGCATGTGCGTACCAAGATTGTAGTAGCCGGGCCGGCGCGGAACGGTTCGGGTTTGTGCCTGTTCGTATCCCAGATGGAGTGCTTCGTGCGATGTGTAAACCGGAACACCGTGACTTTCGCGAAACGAGGTGCCAAGGACGGCTTCCATGAATTGCATCGAACGCGTGATCGACTGAACCATCTGGCGATAGTCTTTGGTCCGCTGGGAGTTGGATGGAAAATCAAGTTCCCAGTTTTCGGGATGGTGCAAATCAGCGAATCCGCCTCCAATCAGACTGCGGACGAAGTTCAGGGTCAGCGCCGCCCGCTCGTAGCCGCGCAACAACAGCTGCGGATCCGGCCGCCGGTCGCCGCTGCTGAACCCGCTGCGGTTGACATTGTCGCCGCGATAGACGGGCAGCGAAACACCGTCGCGCGTCTCGGTTTCCTG
>JBGSVU010000274.1:0-6136 GCA_041752775.1 Pirellulaceae bacterium
GGCGATGTCGCGGGCGACTTTGGCCGCTTTTTCGTCGTTGGTATCTTTTGCGCTGACCAGGACCCGCAACTCGCGTCCCGCCTGGATCGCGAAGGCCTGCTGCACACCGGCAAATTCGAGCGCGATCGACTCCAGATCCTCCATCCGTTTGACATAACGTTCCAGCGACTCGCGCCGGGCACCGGGCCGGGAGGCACTGGCCGCATCGGCAGTTGCCACCAGCACCGTGTAGGGGTACTCGATCAGAATCTGGTCGTGATGTCCGAGTGCCGCGTGAACGACATCCTTCCCTTCGCCGTGCCGTTTCAGAATGTCGGCACCGATTGCCGGATGCCCGCCTTCCATTTCGTGATCCGCCGCCTTGCCGATGTCGTGCAGCAGCCCACAGCGCCGGGCAAGGTGTCCGTCCAGCCCCACCATTTCGGCAATCATGCCTGAGAGGAAAGCGACTTCGACGCTGTGCCGAAGCACATTCTGGCTGTAGCTGGTGCGGAAGTGCAGCCGCCCCAGCAGTTCAATGATCCGGGGGTGCAGTCCATTGCAGTTGACTTCCTGGGCCGCTTCAGCGCCCTGTTTTTTCATGAAGTCCGCGATTTCGGTTCCGGTCTGCCGCACGATTTCCTCGATCCGCGTCGGATGGATCCGGCCGTCGATGATCAGTTTTTCCAGGGACTGCCGGGCAATTTCGCGGCGCACCGGATCGAATCCACTGACGATAACGACACCGGGCGTGTCGTCGATGATCAGATCGACACCGGTTTCCTTTTCAAAGGCGCGGATGTTGCGGCCTTCGCGGCCAATAATGCGGCCTTTCATGTCATCGTTCGGGATATCGATGGTGCTGGTCGTATTCTCGGCGGTATGCGCCGAGGAAAACCGCTGCATCGTAACCAGCAGGATCTCACGCGATTTTTCTTCGGCCTGTTCGCGGACTTTCTGTTCGTGTTCCAGCAGGCGGGCTCCGACCTGGTCGGCGAGATCGGTTTCCAGCAGCTGCAACAGTCGTTTGGTGGCTTCGTCCTTGTTCAGTCCGGTGATCCGGTGCAGCTGGTCGCGCTGTTTGGTCAGAATTTCGGCGAGGTCCTGTTCGCGCTGCACGGCCGCTTCCAGTCTCGCTTTGAGTTTGTTCTGGTTGGCCTGGACCATCATTTCCGCCTTTTTCAGATCGTCGGCGGTCTGGTCCAGCTGCAGTTTCCGGCGTTCGACCTGCTGGGTTTCGCGGGCCGTTGCCTCACGGGCTTCGCTGCGTTTCTTTTCGATTTCAGTTTGCGCATTCAGCTGGACTTCGCGCGCCTTGATGTCGGCATCCCGAATCACCGATTCCGCCCGCCTCCCGGCTTCCTGAACGATACTGTCGGCGCGCGATCGCGCATCGCGTTTCAAAAGAAAGCTGTACAGCCCATAGGCTGCCAGTCCTGCCACCAGGCCTCCCAGGCCCCAAATCCATTCCTTCATCATTGTCTCTCCCGCCAAAAAACGGGCAGACAACGGACAGACCCTTTGTCAGTCGTCCATTCGTCGGTCAGTGGATCTCAACCAGCCAGCCAAAGAAATTCCCATTCCCGCCCAGAATGAATTCCCAGCCGCGATTCCGGAATTCACCGGGTTCGCCAGCCCGAATCCGCTCCAGACCCGCCACTGTTGCCCGATGCAAGGCGTTTCTGCAACGGCGTATGGTCCGCGCGCGGACCGGCACTGTTGCGTGTCGAAAAAATCGCTTCCCCGAAACTCGTCCCGCTTCAACCAGCACACAGACCCCTGTTCCGGCATCGCCGTGGAAGGCAATCCCCGAAGCCGTCCGCCAGTCTGAAACTCGCCTGGAAAACAGGGAGCATTCAGAAACTGCGGATCGTCCGGGGGCCTTCGTTGCCTTGCCGGAGTGGCAACTGCAGATGGGCAATCACCCCACAACAGTCGTCGCACCGCGAGGGCAACAACGAGCCAGACTGGATATGCAGGTCGAATCATTGAACGCAGGAATACCTGACGGAAACATAATTAAACTGGAATTTCTTTCGCTATGATGGATCGACACCGACCGTCCCAAATGGCGATTGGCCTTGTCCGCCGCCCTGCCTGTCTGGTCGTCCAGTTGATCTTCACCAAGTTGCAACGGAAAATAAGCCCGTCGCTTCCGATATGCTATCAGACCACAACACGCCTGAGAACCATAAGTCATTCGGCGAAAACCGGCGGGCCAGGCCCTTCATCGATCCGGCCGGACTGGTTTCGCTGTTTCGGAATGGATTTCCGGTTGAACGGTGGGGACCAGGCGGAATCGTCGTGGCCGTTTCCGGTGGACCCGACAGCGTGGCACTGGCCCATATTGCCATTCAGGTCGCGCGAACGGCTCAGGCCGGGGTATCCCGCCCGGAAAGCGACGCGGCGAAAAAGGATTGTCAATCGGCAGGTGAATTTCCCCCGGTTTGTCTGGCCCACCTCAATCACGGGATGCGCGCGGCCGAATCGGACAAAGACGAAGAACTGGTGCGCAGTCTGGCGCTACTGAATGGCCTGGATTTCGAGTGTGGACGGATTCCATCACTCAGCGTGCCCCATTCCGGCATCGAGAACGAACTGCGCCGGCTGCGCTACGATTTTCTGGTTCGGGTTGCCCAACGGCGCGGGGCACGTTGCATCGTTACGGCGCATCATCGCGACGACAATGCTGAGACTTTACTGTTCCGGCTGTTTCGCGGGACATCGCTGCGGGGGTTGACTGGAATTCCGTTTTCCCGGCCGTTGACGGAAGGCGTTTCGGTTGTTCGCCCACTACTGACGGCCAGCCGGCAGCAGATTCTGGATTATCTTGGGGAAAACCAGTTGCCTTTTCGCACCGATGCATCCAATCTGCAAAACGGCCCGACCCGCAACTGGATTCGCAACCATCTGGTGCCGCAACTGATTCAGCGTTTCGACAGTTCTGTTCCGGCCCATGTTGTGGGTATCGCCGCCGATGTCACGGAAATCACTGAGTTGCTGGATCAACTTGCAAGCCAGCTGCTGGCATCCTGTTCGCCGGAGTTTTCCCCGAATTCCGTCCGGCTGGATCCCGGCCCGCTACACAAAGCAAATCCAGTGGTGACCAGGCATGTCGTGGTTCGGTTGTGGCAGCAACAGGCCTGGCCCCAGGCCGACTTGACCCGCAGGCAGTTGAATTCGGTCGCTGCGTGGGTGCTCGAAGGGAATCCGGCAATTTTCCCGGAGCAGCTTCCGGGTGGAATCCAGGCGTCCCTGCAGGGAAATCGGATGATTTTCCGCCGGCGCGTCTGAGTGCTATTTTGCGGGACGGAGAATGCGGGAACGGAACGGGGCACGCTGGCACCAGAAACCGAATTCGACTTGGAGGGAAATTGCCGCTGGCTTATCATGGCGGGACTTTTCAGACGCGGCCTGACAGGGGGCAGGAGAAGTTCGCCGGATACGACCCGGGTTTTTCGCGGTCGCACTACGGGTCGCTACGTTTTCAGCAAATGCAGGACAGGGACTGGTTGAGGTTGCCATGGAAACGGTCAACATAATCTGCATGAAATGGGGCAAAAAATATGGCCCCGAGTATGTCAATCGCTTGCACTCGATGGTGCGCCGCCATCTCAGCCGCCCCTTTCGTTTCGTGTGCCTGACCGACGATGCGACCGGACTGGAGGCCGAAATCGAGTCGTTTCCGTTGCTGCACCTGGCAATTCCGAACGGGCCGGAACGGGGCTGGAACAAGCTAACGACCTTTTCCAACCCCCTCTACGATTTGCAGGGCCAGGCCCTGTTCCTCGATCTGGACGTTGTCATTGTGGACAGCATCGACTGTTTTTTTGATTTCGAAGCCCGGTTTCCGATTATCAAGGACTGGGTCAAACACGATGTGACCGGCAATTCATCGGTTTATCGGTTTACCGTGAACGCCCACGCCGACATTCTGGAAAATTTTCGGCGCGATCATGTAGCCATTCGTCAGCGATTTCGCAATGAACAGGAGTACCTGTCGCATTTTGTGTCTGGCCAGGGAGCACTCAGCTATTGGCCCGAACAATGGTGTCGCAGCTTCAAGTACCACTGCAACCAGCGCGGATTGCGCGCCTGGTTTCTTCCGCCCGAACGCCCGCCCCAGGCGCGAATCGTGGTCTTTCACGGCAATCCGAATCCTCCGGAGGCAATCGCAGGAAAGAGTGGGAAATGGTATCGTAAAGTCCTTCCGACCCAGTGGGTCGCGGAACATTGGCGTTAGAATCGGTTCCCGGAGGGCTTGACGCCTGTACGGGCAGTGAGCCTCTGCCCCGCCAGCAATTAAGGTCTTCGGAGCAGAACGTCATCGGTTGAGAGCGGGATTGCGTTGATCTCACTTGCGTCACGCAGAAGAACGGGACGAACCGAAGCGTTTCCCGACCCCAATAGGGTGGTTCTGGGGGCCTGGACCAGATTCGATTCAGAAGCCGGAAAGCGAAACATGCGAAAACCGGAATTGTCCGAACTGCGATCCCGGCTGGCAGAGCTTGCCAGGACCTCCGGAACTGACGAAAAATGGCCTGGCGAATCGCTCGAATTGTGCGCGCATGCCGGTGTTTTCAACTGGTTCGTCCCCGAGTCATTCGGCGGTCTCGGTTGGACTGGGCAACAGATTGTCGAAGCGTATCTGGCACTTTCGGCGGGTTGCCTGACAACCGCATTTGTCATTACGCAACAAACAGCGGCCATCGACCGGATTGCATCCAGCGGAAACGAGGAACTGAAACAGAGACTGTTGCCCGAAATCGGCGCAGGCCGCATTCACGCCACAGTAGGGATATCGCATCTGACAACCAGCCGCCAGCATCTCGCACGCCCCCCACTGGTGGCAACCCCAACTGGTTCCGGATACCGGCTGGACGGTTTTACGCCGTGGGTCACCGCGGTAAACCGGGCCCAATGGATCGTCATCGGTGCCGTGGACGCGTCCGGGCGGCAGGTGTTGTGTGCGATTGAACGGGACCGTCCGGGAATCGAAATTGGACAAGCAGCAGACTTGATGGCCCTGACGGGCAGCCAGACGGGACCTGTCAAACTGCACGGCGTCGAAGTGGGCCGGGAACAGCTCCTGACGGATCCTGCGAACGATCCGGAATTCCGCGATGGCGGCCGAACCGGAGGATTGCCGACGTCAACGCTGGCCGCAGGTTTGGCCGACGCATCGATCGCCTGGATCGAACAGGAATCTGAAATGCGCGTCGAACTGGCCGAATCGGTTTCCCGTTTGCGCGAACGCTGGCAGGTGTTGCATGACCTCTTGATCGAAGCGGCCCAGGGGAAACTCACCGAAATCGCGGAAATTCGCCAGCATGCCAACCGGTTAGCTTCCGATTCGACCAACGCCGCCCTGTTGGCAGCCAGAGGAGCCGGATTCCTGCGAGGGCACCCGGTCGAACGCTGGTGTCGCCAGGCACATTTTTTTCAGGTCTGGAGCTGTCCCCAAAACGTTCAACAGGCCCAGTTGTTGCATTTTTCGCAATGCGACTGACCAGGTTTTCAGGGCCATCCAGATGGCACAGCCGTTCAGGTGACACAGCCGTTCCGGGTGCACCCGGTTCACTCTGCCGCCAGCGGGTGGGACTTCAGTAAGTATCGCGGGTAGGTCTTCAGTAAATATCGTTGCGGGGCATTTCGGCCGGTTGATCATCAATGCCTTCCCGACCTCCGTTTCGCAGCGCTGCAACAACGTTGATAAAAATGCGCTGAAAGGCCCCTGCATTGAGCTGCAGCCAACAAAAAACCCCGTGTATCCACGGGGTTTGGATGCCCAAGTAGCGGAGACCGGACTTGAACCGGTGACCCCAGGCTTATGAAGCCTGTGCTCTAACCAACTGAGCTACTCCGCCAGGTCGTTAACTTTCATATCAGCGATAAAATCGCTCAATTCTCAGGTCTTGAGCCGCGCGACCGGTTTTTTAAACGTTCCGGCCTTCGCCGCCCTGTTCCGAACCTCTCCAATGGGGGTGGTGTCCAGTTAATAGGTGTTCCGTCCCAACGCACCCGAACCAGGACAACCGAAATCGTCACCGGTTCACCCTGTATGTGTCCCGCATCGGTCTCGCGCGGGTACGCCGACGGAGACCCTTGTGAGCGTCGCTTTCGCTGTTCAAATCCAAAAGGGATCAACGGAAAAAGG
>JBGSVU010000275.1:0-3678 GCA_041752775.1 Pirellulaceae bacterium
GACCTGTGACGGAATACTAGGGGCCTGTCCATGGCGTGAAGCAGCAAACAGGGGTTAGAATTTCTGGCTTGTTGGGCCAGGTTCTTTCTGCTAAATGCTCAAAGGAATGCACTTTCCTTTCAGTTGGAGCCCCATCAGCATGCCCAGTCGCTTTCCTGAACTTGCCGCCGCCGTTGTCGCTTTATGTCTCCTGGCGTGTGGATGCGCCACCATTCGAACCACAGACACATCGCGCAGCGGACTGGAACAACTGCTGCTTTCGGATGCCGTGGACAAATCGCTGGACCGGACACCCCTGCCGCCCGTGGACGGCCGCAAAGTATTTCTGGATACCCAGTATCTCGACTGTGTCGACAAGGGATATCTGATCGGATCGTTGCGGCAGCGACTGCTGGTCGGCGGCGCGTCCCTCGTGGAGAAAAAAGATGATTCCGAAGTGACCCTCGAAGTCTGTTCGGGAGGCATTGGAACGGACAACAGCAACTCATACCTCGGCATGCCCAGCATTGCCCTGCCAGGAATGATCAGTCTGCCCGAAGTCCGCCTGTATGACAAATCGAAACAGGCGGGCACCGCAAAAATCTCGCTGATCGCCTACAACACCGCGACCGGTTCGATGCTCTACGACAGTGGCAACGTGATGGCGATTTCCGAAGACAATCGCTGGTCGATGCTGGGCGTTGGCCCATTCATGGATGGCGATGTGCGCAACCAGATGCGCTCAGCTACCCGCCGATCCCCAGTGGGTGGCACGAGTGGAACCCGGACAGCTGAAGCCGCGCGAAGTTCGGGTACGGAAACCCAATGGAAGTAGGTCCGGACCAGAACCGCGAATCCTTTTGCGGATGCCTCTGCCGGGGGCAAGTAGCAGAGCAGCTTTCAGCCTGAAATCCTGGGCGCCCCCGATTTGGCCCGGCATTATTCGGGTCCCCGGGCCGGGATCCGGCAGCCACAAAAAAAACGGGAAAGGAACGGGTTCTACCGTTTCCTTTCCCGGCTGTTGGGAAGTTTTCACTTCAGGCCCGCTGCCAGTCTGGCTGCCGGTTTATTTTTTGCGACTGATTTCGGTTTCGTCGGCCCGCAACTGGAATCCGAGAATGTGGTAACCCGTATCATCGCTGGTTACGAACGCACCACTGGGAGCGAAGTACTTCCGAATGTCTTCAAATTCCGGCAACGGATTGTCTTCCAGAGCCCTCCGAATGCCATCGACATATTTGTTTTCGGCACCGTAGGTGTCCAGCATTCCGGTTACGTCATCGCCTTTGGCAATTTCCAGCCACTGCTTGAAGACGTGTTCGGGCTGGGAGTAGATCACCCCGGCAGGCAGGTCAGTACCGAGCAGTCGGGTCATTTTTTCCGAAACACGGGCGAACGTCTCGTCCTCGACCAGTCTGGGCAGATCCCCCTTGTCTGTTTCGATCGCGACCCGCAACAGGTCTGCGTTATCGCTGAACACGAAGTAGTCGCCGATGATCGCAAACGATGGCTCGGGAGCCCTCAGTTCAACGCTCATGTTCCCTTCCTCGCGCTCCATGCGAAAGCGGTCCTGCAGTTCGGCAGTATCCAGACGCCAGAGGGTCACGCCCTTGTGAGTATCCTCAACCATGCGACCATCGCCATCCGGGTTTTCTTCGTTGATCCGCGCCAAAACCTTGTCGATAACTTCCCGGGCCTTGTCGACATCTTTCAGTCCCAAGGCAACCCCATTGGACTGGCTGTTGACCAGGGCCTTGTCCCCGCTCCAGGTGATCCAGGTAAAGGTGCCGTTGAGCGAACCCAGCAGGTCTTCCTTGAAATCGAGGTCCAGTTCGGAATTGATATTGTTTTCAATCTGGTTTTCCAGCGTTCCTTCACCCGAAAACGTATCGACAATTTTCACCAGTTCGGAATACATCCGGTCGATATCCCAGCTGGTGGCCATGTAGTTGGAGCAGTTGTTGGGAATCCAGGCCGCTGGTTCGTATTTGCCTGGACGCAAGGCAATCATCTCGATGATCCCGGCCCGGGGATTGGCGAGCATCACGTGAAACCGGTTGACGGACTCGAATTCCCCTTCGTTCAGGATTCCCGATCCGCCAATGGCCAGCAGTCCGTCCAGTCCCAGCACGGGCAGAAAACCAATGGCAACCTGAGTGCCGGCATCGCCGCGCGTAACCGATTTGAAAAATTCGATCGGATCCATGTAATATCGCATTTCCGGTGGAACGTCTTTGGTGCCCCGGCATCGATTCATGATCGTGGTGAATTTGCGGTTCTCTTTGAGCGGCCGGATTTTTTCGACCGGGCGGCCCATCCAGCGATCCAGAATCTCTTCAGACAATTCCCGGGCCGAGGTCACGACAACCGTCCCGTCCTTGCGGAACATCGTCAGGGTGACCCCGTCCGGTCCGGTAACCGTTGTGAATTCAACATCCGTGTCGACTGCTCCGGTCTCGTCTTCAACAGTTGCCCCATCCCGTTCGGCCAACTCCCGTCCGCGGTCAATCAAACGGTCGGCGACTTCGGATTCCTCATCAATGTCCATAAAGAAAGCGAATTGGGTGTCCTTGCGACGCGGTGCAATGGCGGCGAAACAGATCTCACCGTGCGGCAGACTGGTCAGATCCTCAAGAGCGATACCGATATCTTCATTTTCCGACAGCTCATTCCACCCCTCTTTGGCCTGGGCCATCAGTTCCTCGAACAGCGGAGCGACCTTTTCATCCGCCAGCATCCGGCCAAAATTGGAATCCTCCATGTCCTTGAACAGCTGCGGCAAATCACGGGCCTGCACATACAGTACCGTGGTTTCTGGCAACAAATCCTCAGTCGGCGGACGCTCTTTGGATTGCCATCCAGCCGCAATCGCAACGGGCAACAAAAACAGCACCAGGGCTGATTTGGACAGAGTTCGCAGGTTCATCATTTGTTTTCTTGAAATGAGTAGGGAAATTGTCGGCGACCACCGTCCCAGTCGGCGGCAGCGCGACCCGGACCGGTTTTTCTACAGGGTAAACCCCTCGAAATTCGTCCCGGTTTCGGGCCGCGAGGCCATTTTTCAGGTTTTTTGCGGCAACCATCCAGGTATTCGGGCTCCCGCATACTGGCGCGGACGGGTTTCGCGGGGGCAAGACAACCAATACAGGGAATTTAAACGGGCTCCGCAAATCCGGAATATTCCGAAAGGTCAATCCAGCCGATACTGAGAAGTGGATACGGGGTTTGATATAGTGGAAATGAAATCCTGAAGACTGGCGGGGCCAAGCCCTCACTCACAATCGGATTCGTTCCCTTCCCCCCCATTTTCCGACCAGTTCGCAGCCAGCTGTTTTTCCAAAATCTGAGCGGTGCCATGAAAATCAAATTGATGTCAACGAGACCTTTCGCACTTTCTCGGACCCTCCAGGCCAGGCTCGTTGGTTTCACCGTCAGCATCACCCTCATCGCAATGAGCTCCAGTCTGATGGCCCAGGGGGGAACGGGATCGACCGGCGGAACAGGCGGATTGACGGGCGGATCAACCGGGGGAACAGGCGGTTTGACAGGCGGGACCGGAGGGCAAACCGGCGGGACCGGTGGCGGTGGCGGCGGTGCATCGTTCGGTGACAACCAGCAGCTACAGCTCGACACGGGTCCCCTGGTCCAGTTCGACAATTCCTCAATGTTCGACGACATTTCCAATCCTGGTTTCGCCGG
>JBGSVU010000276.1:0-4295 GCA_041752775.1 Pirellulaceae bacterium
GCGAGAAGATGATGACCGATTTTGCCGAGGGCAGGCGACAGCGAGGCAGGGACTCTGGTCGCACCTACACTCAGGGCCAGAATCCTGCTGGCCAGCCTGCTGGAAACCAGGCGTCGGCAAATCGACAGAACGATAATCAGCAGAACAGAAACCGTCAGTCGCAGAATCAGTCTCGCTCCGCCAACCAGCGACAAGACGCTGCTCAGGCGGGACGTGGTCAGAACCCGGACTCGCAGAATTCGGACCGGCAACAGACAGAGACTGGCAACCGGCGGCAGGGAATTCAGCTGCAGGGAACCGTCGTCCAGACCCGCAACGTAAACGTGGGCGACCAGCAGCACCGAATGGTCACGATCGAGACCGGCGCCGGCAAACGGGTTGTCGCGGACCTTGGCCAGTCCAAAACGCTGAAAGCCGATCTGTCAGAGGGAGACCGGATTTCCTTGCGGGGGAACATCGCCAAGTCGGGCGAGAAGTCAATTTTTGTCGCTGAACAGCTGTCCAAAGATGGTTCCAAATATACCGTGAACCGCCGCAAGTCAGGGCAGAACAATAACCGCCCGGCGCGCAGCGTCAGTGGTGTTGTGCAGTCGATGCGAAAAATCGAAGTTCGCGACCAGCAGCGGCAAATGCTGACCGTCCAAACCGACTCGGGCGATTCTATCCTGGTCGATGCGGGCAACCCCAATAATGTCAGCAACCAGCTGAAACAGGGACAGGAGATTTCTGTGCGGGGATATCCCCTGAAGGTCAATGGCGAGCGGATGATGCTGGCCATGAGCATTGATCCCGGAGATGGGCCAATCCAGATCCGGCGAAACAGCCCGGGCCAGGACAACCCACGCCAGGACCGTTGATCGTTATTGCACTTTCATCCCCGGAAGCAGCCTGCATCCCAGGAAGCAGCCTGCGGCGGACATCCGCGTCAGCCGCCGGTTGACCACGGGCCGGTTGACCACGGGCCCGTTGAACTCGCGGGGCGGCAGTTCGAATCGGACTGGCGCCCCGTTTTTTCGTGACCGGGTTTGGTGACTGGACGCGCGACCAGATCGCAGTCCCACAAAAACCAGACCGCTCCAATCCTTCCCCCGATTCTTTGATTCACCCAGTTGCAATTGTGGTTTCGTCCGCGCCGGCTTTTGCTCTACCTTGATTGTATTCGGGTTCAGGACTTGACTTGATGGACGTCCTGACTTCTGTCGCGTCGTGCCTCACCGCGCCACCGTTGTCGAATCAGGTGATCCAGTGAAACAGCGCCCGGCCCGATAAACACGATCGACACATACACCGAAAGAAAGACGGCGGCAAGGTCTTTGACTTTCCACGGATCAGCCCTGTGAACAATAAACAGGGCGACTCCCATGGTGAATACAAGCGGCAGAGCAGCCAGCCGCGTGCCAATCCCAAGGATCAGCAGCAGGGAACATCCAAACTCGGCCCCGATCGCCGCTATCAGGCTCAAGCGACTGCCCAAACCGATGGGGTCGGGAAAGGTGTCCGCCATTTCGGAAAAACCCATCAGTTTTTGCGTCCCGTGTACGAGCATTAACCCGCCAATGGCAACCCGCAGAATCAATAGGCCCACGTGGCATGCGACTTCTCTTTTGTTCATCTTTCAATTCCTCGCTGACTGGATTGCTGTTACCCGATGTCGGTATGAAGCGGCATCCTGGCTTTCAGATACCTTGTCCTGACAGAGAGACAGACTTCAGCAGCGATTTCAGCCTGTCCCTGAAAGCTATTGCGCGGGGTGTGGCCAAAATGCATAGGCGCCCAGCCAGAGCAGAAGTATTAACACGACCGCGATCCCCACGATCCACCACACCGCTGCCAAAGCTCCCTCGCGACGGCCGACCGTCCGGTGCCGCGATGCGAGATCGTTTTTTTGATCGATGTTGTTCATTTCCTGCCTCCCGTTTGGAGTCTTGTCCAGGCCTTGCGGCGTACCAATAGATTGAGAATGCCTGGCGAAATATCGGGCCCCCTTTTGTGCCTCCCGAATTCCAGCCCGTGGCCAGATTCTCCCCTGGCCGGATTCTTAAAGTGCCCCCAGTTTTCGCGTGGCCGCTGGAAGGGGTTCCTCTCCGTTGGACATCGGGTCTTCTCGGAAAGGATTCGGAAAAGCCTTGTCTGCCAAAAAATCTTGCAGCACCCGGCGATGTTGACGCGAGCGGGTTGTCTCCAGCATCTGCTCGACCGAGCGATTCAGCCGGTCAACTACCATCGGATGGCCTTCCTGGTACTGGCGAATAATGCCCAAACTCGAACGCAGACAAACCGCGAACGATACTGGTACGGCCACGACTCTCAGTCTGCCTTCTTTGTCGTACCGGTGCGATGCAATCGGTTTGCGTTGCAGCAGTCCAGTCAGTGCAGCGTGAATGTGATCGACACAGGTAACCGCCGTGAAGGGATCATTAATTCCCGGTGAAAGGGCCCGCACTGCGATCTCGACGACTTCACTGAACGCATAACGAATGTCCTGGGTCGGAGTCCGCTGGGAACCAACAATCAGCACTTTGCGAATTTTGTCCGCCAGTCTGTTTTCAAACTGCTTTCTGGCCGTTTCGTCAGCGTTTCCGTCCGAATGGCCAGATTCAGTATCCGTCCTGGTCCCCGTGGTTGCCCCGCGTTGTGACTGGTACTCCTGAGCGTCAAAGTCACCGGTCCAGTGGATATCGGCAACAGGAGAGCCCTCGAAAATGAAATCACCGGGTTGCACCCTCAAGGCGACGACCAGGTTGTGTTCGCAGGCCAGGGAGAGGAGCGTTTCGTTTTCGATGCCCTGAATATATCCCACGGATTCGGCCACGACCGGTATCTGGTCCCTGTCGCGGAGAGCAGATGAGTCAAATTCTGGTTCCGGTTTTCCGTCGTCTGCACCGACTTCGCCCGGACTCCTGCCAATCCGCTTTGGAAACAGGCGTTTCAGGGCATGTTCCAGATCGCTCGCCGAGGCCCGGATCACATTCGGCGCCTGGATCGCATGCGAAATGTCATGGATGTAATAAATCAGTGCCATCAGACAGGTCAGACCCAGCAGAATGCCAACCGATACCGACAGTTCGGGAACGAAGGGCGAGTCGCCGATGTCGCGAATCGCGGCCAATACGATAATGCAGTAAAGACTGGTCGCAACAAACAGTCCGAGTGTCGCCTGCGATGCGCCGTGGTTCTGAAAGGTCCGAATCAGTCGCGAGCCGAACTGGCTGGAGGCGATTGAGATCGCCAGAATCGTGATTGAGAAAACCATGCCGGTGGACGTCACAATCGCCGAAGCGATCGCAGCGAGAATCGACTGGGCCGAACCGGGCGACATTTTCAGTCCGGTAAAGCGTTTGACCGCCCATCCGCCGATCGCCGAATCGACCCAGATCAGCCCAAAGGCAACACCCACCCCAACCATGACCATCATCACAGGCACAAACCAGAAACTGGCCCGCATCGCTGCCCAGGTATTCAACAGTCGTGTGTACATTTCGCTGGCCCGACACCTGAGAGAAGAATTTCAAGGCTCCGAAAAACCGCTGTGCCAACCGGTTGGGGCAGGCGGGAGCAAATCCAGAACTTTTGCACACGCTATGCAACTAGTGCGCGGCTTGTGGTGTTCTCGCAATGATCCAGACGGCGTGAACGATGCCGGGTATATAGCCGAGAATTGTCAACAGGATGTTAAGCCAGAATTGGGATCCCAGTCCCACCTGCAGAAAAACACCCAGGGGTGGCAGCAAAATCGCCAACAGGATTCGCAAAAAATCAGCCATGACTCGCTCCAGAAAAAAAGGAATCTGTGATGCAAAATGATTTCAGGCCTTTTCCCTGTTGCATATCACGTGCCACGGCCGGAGTGCCAAGGCCTGAAATCCCGCTCCAGACAACCATTTTTCCGGATTCTGAACCGGGGCCCACTACGAAAAAATCCGGCAGTAAACCCTGCCGGATGTTGTGTTGCGACTGTGCTGTCGGCACGGCATGAATCAGTGCCGTGCGAACCGCTGTTTTCTCGGAACCGCGGCCTATTTCGCTTTGGATTCGTGTTTGCACTGGTCGCGCAGATCGCGGACTTTGTCGTGAGCCTTTTTGACGGCTGCGTAGTGGCGATTCAGAATATCAGTCGCACCACTGCCCGCAGTCGTCTTGAGCACTTCCTCGTACTTTTCCTTGATCGCGTCCTCACCCCGCTCGGCTTCGTTCAGAATCATCTGCTTGCCGCCGCCCAAAGCGGATTTCAGGTTGATCCAGGCACGATGCGCGCTGCCGGAGAAGGAACCTTCGTCCTCGGGTTGGGTGTTGTT